>SYFN01000194.1 GCA_005800405.1 Burkholderiales bacterium | reverse complement strand
TTTCAACGCCGGCTCGGCACTTGAGGCCAATGGCTCTGCCGTACTGGCTTTCGCCAACACCTTGCTCGCGACTGCTGGTGCTGTTGTTTCCTGGTCCCTCGCAGAGTGGATCCTCAAGGGCAAACCCTCGATGCTGGGTGCCGCATCGGGCGCGGTCGCGGGTCTGGTTGCCATTACGCCTGCTGCCGGTTTTGTCGGTGTCATGGGTGGACTGGTGATTGGCTTGCTGGCCGGCGTGGTCTGCCTGTGGGGTGTGAATAGCCTCAAGCGCATGATAGGCGCCGACGATTCTCTCGACGTGTTTGGTGTTCACGGCATCGGTGGTGCATTGGGGGCGATCCTGACCGGTGTGTTCGCAGCGCCATCGCTGGGCGGCACGGGCATCTACGATTACTTGGCGAATGCCGTCTCGCCAGAGTACTCGATTGCCAACCAGGTCTGGGTTCAGTGCCAGGGTGTGCTGACCACGATCATTTGGTCCGGCGTTGTTGCCTTCATCGCTTACAAGGTGACTGACATGGTTGTCGGGCTGCGCGTAACAGAGGAGGAAGAGCGCGAAGGTCTCGACATCAGTAGCCACGGCGAGACTGCCTACCATCGCTGATAGTTAGGTTTGGTGGTTGCACCAGAGACCCCGAGTCTCACGACAGAAACGCCTTCCTCGGAAGGCGTTTCTGTCTTGTGGGCGTTATCGCGCGACATTTACGTTCACGCGGCGCCCCGTTCCGGGGCATGTGGGCGGCTTGTCCGTTAAAATCGCTGCTTTGGCGCAGATATTAATCGCCTGGCAGCTTGATTCTCTGGAAGGTTTTCGATGGTTCCCCATTTGGTCACGGCCCTCAACGGCCCTTTGCTCGAGCTCGAGAAGAAAATACTCGCAGCAACTCCCGCGATCGAGCGATGGTTTCGTCTTGAGTGGCAGGAGCACACACCACCGTTCTATTGCTCGGTCGATCTACGCAACTCGGGCTTCAAGCTTGCCCCGGTCGATACCAACCTTTTTCCGGGTGGTTTTAATAATCTCGCCCCAGAAATGCTGCCGCTTGCGGTACAGGCTGCGATGGCAGCCATCGACAAATACTGTCCCGACGCAAAAAATCTGCTGCTGATCCCCGAGCGTCATACGCGTAATACCTTCTACCTGCAAAATGTTGCGCGTCTGATGCAGATCTTTCGTCAGACTGGCTTGAATGTCCGCCTTGGCAGCCTGTCGGAAGAAGTGAAAAAGCCCACGTCAATCGAGTTGCCCGATGGCAGCAGTATCACGCTTGAGCCTCTTGAGCGTTTAAATAATGGTCGTCGACTGGGTTTGAAAAATTTCGATCCTTGCACCATTCTGCTCAATAACGACCTGTCCTCTGGCATACCCGCCATTCTTGAAAATCTGCACGAGCAAACGCTGCTGCCGCCGCTCCATGCGGGTTGGGCGATACGCCGAAAGACACAGCATTTCGTCGCCTACGACGAAGTTGCCAAGAAGTTTTGCAAGCTCATTGATATTGATCCGTGGATGCTGAACCCTTACTTCGGCAAATGCACCGGCATCAACTTTCATGAGCGCACGGGTGAAGATTGTCTGGCCACGAACGTCGACGCCGTGCTGGCCAAGATCCGCAAGAAATACAAGGAATACGGTATCAAGGAAATGCCTTTCGTCATCGTCAAAGCGGACGCAGGTACCTACGGCATGGGTATCATGACAGTGCGTGATGCCAGCGAGGTGGTTGATCTCAATCGCAAGCAGCGCAACAAGATGTCCATCATCAAAGAAGGCGTGGAAGTCTCTGACGTCATCATTCAGGAAGGTGTGCATACCTTCGAGCACATCAATGATGCCGTCGCCGAACCTGTGGTGTACATGATTGACCGTTATGTGGTGGGTGGTTTTTATCGGGTACATGCCGAGCGCGGGATTGATGAAAACCTGAATTCACCTGGCGCTCATTTTGTGCCGCTCGCCTTCGAGCAGCAGCACGCTTTACCGGATCTCGCGGCCAAGCCCGGCACTACTGCGCCGAACCGGTTTTACATGTACGGTGTTGTCGCTCGACTGGCGTTGCTGGCCGCATCGGTAGAACTGGAAAAAACTGATCCCAATCCGGAAGAGTACTGAGTCGCGCTTCATGAAAATTGCATTCGCAGCAGACGCGCTATCGAGCTTCAAGATTACCAAGGACTCCACCTACGCGATGATGGTGGAAGCTGCAGCGCGCGGGCATGAGATCCATGCCTTCAGTCATGCCGATGTAATGTTTGATGGGGTGGGCGTGAAAGCCGCTGTAGCGCGTGTCAACCTCACGGGCGACACCGGTGCGTGGTACCGTGCCGAGGCGCCTGTGCTGCAATCGCTCAGTGTGTTTGATGCCGTGGTCGAGCGCACCGATCCGCCGTTCAATATGCAGTACATTTACGCGACCTACCTGCTTCAGCGTGCAGAGGCCGAGGGCGCTCGCGTGTTCAATTGGCCGCAGGCGATTCGCGACCATAATGAAAAGCTCGCGATTACCGGTTTCCCTCAATTTATCGCACCCACACTGGTCACCAGCGAAACTGCGCCGATACGCGCGTTTCACCAGCAGCATCGCGACATCATTCTCAAGCCCCTGGATGGCATGGGCGGTGCGGGCATTTTTCGGGTCGGCAGCGATGGCATGAACCTCGGTTCCATCATTGAAACGCTGACCGCAGACGGCACCCGCACCATCATGGCCCAGCGCTATATCCCCGAGATCGTTCACGGCGACAAGCGCATCTTGCTGATTGGCGGCAAAGTCGTTCCTTTCTGCTTGGCTCGTGTGCCTCAGGCGGGCGAGGTACGCGGCAATCTGGCCGCTGGCGGCACAGGCATTGCGATACCCCTATCTGATCGCGAAAGGGAAATTGCTGAAGCACTCGCTCCCGAACTCTATTCGCGGGGATTATTACTGGTAGGATTGGACGTGATTGGCGACTATCTGACTGAAATTAATGTGACCAGCCCCACCTGCTTTCAGGAGATCACACAGCAAACGGGTTGTAAGGTTGCCAGCATGTTCATGGATGCACTTGAAAAAGCGGCCAAATCAGTACAGTCTGGACAGCCCGGTTAAGCATCACATTCTGATCATTGCGGCCCGCGCCGCGCCCACAATCGCATCGCAGACCATGGTAGGCATTCTTCTTTTGACACATGCACCACTTGGCCAGGCTTTCATTGCGGCCGCCACGCATGTATTTCGCAGTCCACCCGCACAGGTGGAGGCACTAGACATGATCGCCGATCAGGATCCTGAGGAGGTACGTCGTCTCGCTTGTAATGCGATTGCGCGCGTCAATGATGGCGCTGGCGTATTGGTAATCACCGATATGATGGGCGGTACGCCATCCAACTGCACGCTGCAGTTATGCGTTCCCGGTGAGGTCGAAGTGATTGCCGGTATCAGCCTGCCCATGCTGCTACGTGCAATCACGTATCGTCACAACACGCTGGATGTCACCGTTGAAATGGCGCTCGCTGGCGGGCGAAGTGGTGCGTGCCGCGTTAATAATCGTGTGCGACTCTCTTCCAATTGAATAAGTACATCACGAGACCATGATCAGCAGAGACATCGAAATCATTAACAAGCTCGGCCTCCATGCACGCGCGTCGGCCAAGCTTACCCAGCTTGCCGCCAAATATCAGAGCGAGGTCTGGATGACCCGCAATCAGCGTCGGGTGAATGCAAAATCTATCATGGGCGTCTTGATACTGGCAGCGGGCAGGGGTACCGTCATTACCTTGGAAGCAGAGGGGCCCGATGAACAGGATTGCTTCGACTCGCTGGTGCGGCTTATTGAGGCGCGCTTCGGCGAAAGTGAATAGGTAAGTTTTGCGGTGCAAGGCCGTGCGCTTTCGTGACTTTTGATGAATTGACGATCTGATGGCATCCTTTACTCTGCATGGCATACCGGTATCGCGTGGCATTGCGATTGGCCGCGCGCACCTGCTCAGGCCGGCGGCACGGGACGTCAAGCACTACCTGGTTGCGGAAGAAAAAGTCGAAGCCGAAGTAAGTCGTCTGGCTCGAGCAATCAATGCGGTCAATGAGGAGTTGCAGTCGGTGCGGCGCGATCTGCCACCCGACGCACCCTCTGAGCTGGCCGCTTTCATTGACGTGCACGCGCTCATTCTGGCGGATCCCATCATCGCCGAACATCCGCTCAAGATCATTCGCAGCCGCCATTACAACGCCGAATGGGCGCTGCTGACGCAGATCGATGAATTATCGGCCCAATTCGACGAGATCGAGGATGATTATCTTCGTGAACGCAAGAATGACATCCTCCAAGTAGGCGAACGCATACTTAAGCGACTCACGGGTAGTGCCGGGCCTATGCCGGCGCCGTCGTCGAACGACGGTGCAAGTGCGCAAATGATCATTGTTGCGCACGATATCTCGCCGGCTGACATGCTGCAGTTCCGTGAGCGCACCTTCGTTGGTTTTATCACCGATCTTGGCGGTCAAAACTCGCACACGGCGATTGTTGCGCGCAGCCTCGACATACCAGCAGCAGTCGGCATGGCGAATGCGTCTGCACTGATTGCCGAAGATGACTGGCTCATCATTGATGGCGATGCCGGCATCGTCATTGTTGATCCTGCGCCCATCGTGCTCGAGCAATATCGCGAAATTCAGAGCCAGCTCATTCGGGAGCGTAAAAAACTCGGCAAACTGCGCAAGACGCCCGCCATCACTCGTGACGGCACACTCATTCATTTGCTGGCCAATATCGAGGTACCTGAAGACTGCAGTGGTGCACTGGATGCCGGCGCGGTCGGTGTCGGATTGTTTCGTTCTGAATTTCTCTTCATGGGCCGCACGGGCCATGCGACCAAGTTACCTTCTGAGGATGAGCAGTTCGAATCCTATCGCAAGGCTGTCATTGCGATGAAGGGCAGACCTGTCATCATCAGGACACTGGATGTCGGTGCTGACAAGCCGCTCGACAAAGACGAGGAAACCGCGCTCAATCCCGCGCTCGGTTTGCGGGCCATACGCTACTGCCTGGCCGAGCCACAGATGTTTCTCACGCAGCTGCGTGCGATTTTGCGCGCTTCTGCCTATGGCCCGATCAATCTTCTCATTCCCATGCTCGCGCATGCGTTTGAAATTGACCAGACTTTATCCCTGATCGAGCAAGCAAAGGCGCAGTTACGCGACGCAAAAAAGAAATTCGATACTCGAATACCGGTAGGCGCGATGATTGAAATCCCGGCCGCAGCGCTTACGCTGCCGCTTTTCATCAAGCGACTGGATTTTCTCTCGATAGGCACCAACGACCTGATTCAGTACACCTTGGCGATTGATCGTGTTGATCATGAAGTTGCGCATCTCTACAATCCGCTGCACCCTGCAGTATTGCAGCTGCTGGCCATGACGATTTCCGCCGGTGCCAAAGCGGGTGTTCCGGTTGCCGTCTGCGGCGAGATTGCCGGTGATATCAAGCTCACCCGTCTCCTGCTAGGGCTGGGTCTGCGCGAGTTCTCCATGCATCCGGGGCAGCTGCTCCCGGTGAAACAGGAAATTCTCAATAGCGACATCGCTTTACTCGAGCCGCACGTGAAAAGAATTCTGCGCAACTACGAGCAGGCAGCCATCACTGAAGCTGTTGAGCGCTTGCGCGTGTTGTAGCCGATGTTCTGATTCGCCAGCATTGGGCAAGTCGGGACGGCCCGCATTATCGGTGGCCCGCACCATCCTCAGTCCTTCAATCGCCTGAATCCCGCAAGCGCATCGTTGCGTTTGACGCCGAGCCCCGACTTCGCTATCCTTGCGCACATGCGCCGATTTGACCTTAGCTTGCGGGCGCAAGGGATGTTCCCTGATAAATACGGCTAAAGCGAGCTCGAATCGACTCTCCGAATTCAGCCCGACCAGCCAAATGCTCTCGGGCTTTTTTTATTTTCGGTTCCAGATGAAATCCATCGGCGTTGTTACCCCACAGTCCATGCACTTCAAGCAGCCGCTGCTGTTGCAAAGTGGTGCCACCCTGTCCGATTACACGCTGGTCTATGAAACCTACGGCGCGCTCAATGCAGATGCTTCCAATGCCGTATTGGTGTGCCATGCGCTTAATGCCTCGCACCACGTGGCAGGTGTATACGAAGGTCAGCCGAAAAGCACTGGCTGGTGGGACAACATGGTCGGCCCAGGCAAGGCGCTGGATACTGATCGGTTCTTTGTCATCGGCGTCAACAATCTCGGTTCCTGCTTCGGCTCGACCGGACCGATGCACACCAACCCAGCCACCGGCAAACCCTATGGCGCCTCCTTTCCTGTCGTGACCGTCGAAGATTGGGTACACGCTCAGGCGCGGCTGGCTGATGCGCTGGGCATACGCCAGTTCGCTGCTGTGATGGGCGGGTCGCTTGGCGGCATGCAGGCACTGGCCTGGAGCGTGCTCTATCCAACGCGCGTTGGGCATTGTCTGGTGATTGCTTCCACACCCAAGCTAAGCGCGCAGAACATAGCCTTCAATGATGTCGCGCGTCAGGCCATACTCACCGATCCGGATTTTCATAACGGCGATTTTTATGCCCATGGCGTCGTGCCTAAGCGTGGTCTTCGTGTGGCGCGCATGATTGGCCACATCACCTATTTGTCCGACGACGATATGGCGGAAAAATTCGGTCGTGATTTGCGTGGTGACGACTACCAGTTTGGCTATGGCATCGATTTCGAGATCGAGTCCTATTTGCGCTATCAG
>SYFN01000193.1 GCA_005800405.1 Burkholderiales bacterium | reverse complement strand
TGCCTTGACCTATCTTGAGCTCAATCTCGCGCAGCTTGGCCACGATCTGCTCGGGCTTTAATCGAACACCTTTAGGCATCACTGACTCCTTTTGAATAATAAAAAAGTAATATTATTCTCACTCAATCCGGATCAGTTTTAAAACGCAGATCATCTTCGTCTCAAGCATATTCGTCCACACCAAAGTCCTTTGACTAGGTGCGGCGCCACAGCCAATACAGATGTACGTCAAGGGTGCAGCGGGGATTTTATGCTGCATGCTCGCGTAATGGTGATCGCTTAAAAACCAGTGCGCGCTGTGCAAGGCGTATGACGACGCTGGCAGGTTTTTGTTGGAGCCTCTGCGCTCAGGATCATCCCCGACAGAAGGAAAAGTCTTGACTACTTGGACCGGCATCAACCCAAGGCTGGCGGGGGCAAACCATCATGTCTCTTAGTCGGGGGGGTGATGTTCTGGGAAAAAAGACTCGCGTCGTGGATCAGTCGCATGCGCAGCCAATCTGGGCTGCCTTTGCGTATGCAATCATGGAATAGTCGAAATTTTGATTTGTCGACACGGACGCCGGAGGTCACCATCCGTGTGCTGCGCCCATCGGCGCTTGCCTATCTGCTCAATCCCTCGCTAGCCAACCTCGGGCGTGCCTATGTGGGAGGCAAGCTGGAGGTCGAAGGTCATCTGAGAGCAATCATTGATGTCGCCAATACGCTCGCGCATCGAGCCTTTCATGCAAAGCCGAATTCGACAAACCGATGGCTGAGGCCGCTGTCCCACACGCGGCATGAGGATGCGGCAGCAATCGCCTACCACTATGACGTTTCGAATGCGTTCTACGCTGCCTTTCTGGATCCCGGAATGGTGTACTCATGCGCTTATTTCGACACCGATGATCAAGATCTGGCGGCAGCACAGCTGAAAAAAATCGACTATATACTGACCAAAATTCGCGTACGTTCTGGGGACAGGCTATTGGATATTGGCTGCGGTTGGGGCTCGCTGGTGATACGTGCGGCAAAAAAATTTAGCGCGCAATGTACCGGCATCACACTCTCCAAAAATCAGTATGCGCTGGCAACCGAGCGTGTTCGTGCAGCAGGATTGTCGGACAAGATCAACATAAGACTGGAAGATTATCGTGATGTCAGCGGACGGTACGACCGGATTACCAGTGTAGGCATGTTCGAGCATGGGGGTTTGAAAAATCTGTCACTCTATTTCTCCACTATTCGCAAACTGCTGGATGGGAACGGTCTGGTGATGAATCACGGTATTACCACGACGGATGTCCTGGAGGGCCATGCTCGCTATGGTGCGGGCGATTTCATCAATAATTACGTATTTCCCCAAGGAGAGTTACCGCATATCGGCACGGTGCTTAAGGCCATGCAGGAAGGCGGACTGGAAACGCTGGATGTCGAAAATCTGCGCCGTCACTACGCGCGCACCTGCAGTTTGTGGGCAGAGAATTTCGAGCGTAATGCTGATCGCATACATTCGCTTGTCGATAAGCGACGCTATCGCATCTGGCGCGTTTATCTGGCAGGTTGTTCGCATGCGTTCCAGCATGACTGGATCAGCTTGTATTAGGTGGTGTGTAGCCGATCGGGGCGCGACGCCAGCGGACTCGAATGGTCAAGGCGCTACATGTATCCGTCTGCCTGATTCAGCCTTTTCTGGCACGAGACGCAAACACTTGCCTGAATTTCGTGACCTTTGGCGCCACCACAAATGTACAATAGGATTGCACAGGGTGGTTAAAAAAATAATTTTGATGATATTCCTCAGCGGGGTAGAAAACAGGCGCCTCCTGTAATTCGGTGACGATTGGCGCATCCCATACCTGTGCCATTGCAGCGATAACTTCTCTGGCCATTGCCATCTGCTCTGCTGAATGCGTGTAAATCACGGAACGATACTGCGTACCTACATCATTGCCCTGACTATTGAGCGTGGTCGGATCATGGATAGTGAAAAAAATCTCGAGGATGTCGCGGTAGCCGACCACAGCGCTGTCAAAGTGTATGCGTATGACTTCTGCATGGCCGGTATTGCCTTCGCAGATTTGTTCATAAGTCGGATTGGGAATGCGGCCGCCACTGTAACCTGACTCTACCCGCTCTACACCAATGAGTTGCTGGTACACGGCTTCCGTACACCAGAAGCAGCCACCGCCCAAAGTTGCCATCGCCGTTGTCATATGGTTCTCCTGTTCATGAGCCGGTAAGACGGTGCTCACCGGCGGTATCAGTCGCAGCAAATATCAGTTCCCTCGCCGCATGCAACGCGGGAAAAATAACGTTCGTCAATGTGTTCAGCGAAAAGATCTGCTCGCCTACGCACAGGGATCGGGCTTGGGGTGCCATGGCGCTCAGCAAATGATCTATCGTCAGTGACTGTAACTCACTCCGCTCGGATTTCAGCAGCAACAGCGCGCTGCCTGAAACTTCATCCACACAGCGCGGCTCATAGTGACACCAGTCCTCCAGTAACAGCTGCAATGGGCGGGATTTCACCGTGTCGAACGAGAGACCATCATCATGGAGAACCAGCGAAACCGGCTGGCTGGTCAGTGCGACTCGGACGAGTTCTGGCGCAAGCGCCTCGAGAGGCAATAGCGAAGCACCCAGACGCAGGAGCGCGAAATACAGTATCAGCGCATCCGGATGCCCACGCCCGACATAGGTCACGACATCACCGCGCTGTACATCCCATTCACCCTGCAGCCGGGCGCAGGCGCGCTCAATGCGAGACCAGAACCGGCGGTAGGTGATGACGCGATCGGGCAAGACGTAGGCTACTGCATCGGAGTGCGCCTGTGCCTGATGCTGGAGTAAAACGAGCATGTGGATGAAATTGTCAGCTAGAGGCTGCATTGTAAGTAAAAATCGGGATATTTTCTCCACGGAAAACTCGTTTTCCACTTTTTAGGCATAATCCGCTATCGCTATCCAACTTGATCTCATGAACCAACCTGCCATGGCGACCCAAGCCACCACTGCATCCCTGCCCGAATTCGATGAACGTCATTTCCGCATTGCACTATCGCAATTTGCGACTGGCGTGACAGTGATCACCACGCGTGATGAGCATGGTGGTTTCTTCGGCATGACTGCGAGCTCCTTCAATTCGGTATCGCTGAACCCGCCGCTGGTACTGTGGAGTTTGTCGGCACAGTCGCGCGGTGTGCTGCTATTTCAGGCTAATTCACATTATGTAATTAACGTCCTGGCCAGCGACCAGGCGCATCTGGCTGAACGTTTTGCCAGCAGGGTCGAAGATCGTTTTGAGGGCGTAGGCTTCGACTTGTCATCGACTGGCCTGCCGGTGCTGCATGGTGTCGCTGCTTGGTTCGAATGTCACAACCGCAGCCGACATGCTGAAGGGGATCATTTTATTTTGGTGGGTGAAGTCGAGCGCTGTGCTTATGAAAGCAAGCCTAGTCTGGTGTTTCATGGCAGCCGGTTTTCGCGAGTTGCCGAGATCGATGAAAGATGAAAACTACGCACTTGGAAAAATAAGCCTGCGCGTCGCGTGACTCCATTGCTCCGACACCCTTCGAAAATACGAAACCATGGGATACTGTCGAAAGGTATCGCGAGGAATGCATGCAGCCTACTGCAGACCTGCGGAACGACACTGACTTGCAAGGAAAAATCCCGTGTCTTTAATTGTGTCTGCGCTGGGTTTGAAATATTGGACATGAAACTGCCTAGAGCAGCCGCTCCAGAACCCCCGCCGAATCAAACGCCGCACGCCGCAAACGATCATTGACGCCCTGCCAGCCTTCATCTTGCGGCGGCTGCTCGACCAAAATAAGTTCGCAAGCCTTCATATCCAACATGCGCAGCGTGGCATACAGTGCATGTGCATACGCTTGAGGATCAGCGCTCAGCAGCAGACGTACTGCAGCTTCTGAATTCATTGCGCCCTGCGTGTAGTACATGAGCGCACACCGCCGTCCATGCACGGACAGACGTTGCATCAACGCAGGGAGCTGCTCCGTGGTGACTAGTGCTACGGGTGTGTCTGGCGTATAGTGCGCATCCAGACTGCCTGATACACGGGGCGCCGCGCGATCCGGCGTTGCAGGCATATCACCCAGTACCTCGGCGATCTGCACGGGACTGATGCGGCCGGGTCGCAGCAGGACTGTGCCGTGAGTGCTCAAGCGAGAGAGATCAATGATCGTGGACTCAATACCGACCTCGCTCTGCCCGCCATCAATTACACAAGCCAGTGGACTTTCACTGTTCACACCCGGCATGCCAAATTCATCGATCACATGCTGCGCAGTGGTCGGACTCACATGACCAAAACGATTGGCTGAGGGGCCTGCGATACCACCGTGCCCGTGTTTGAAAGCAGCGAGCAGTGCTTGCGCGACCGGATGTGATGGGCAACGCAAGCCTACCGAATTCTGACCGCCCGCCACCACCGCCGGTACATGAGAAGCGCGCGAGAAAATCAGTGTCAGTGGCCCGGGCCAGAAAGCATCGATCAGTTGCTGGGCTTGCGTGGGTATTTCGCGTGCCCAGTGTTGAAGGTCAGCGTTGCGAGCGACATGCACAATCAGCGGATGATTGGCTGGCCGACCTTTCGCCGCAAAAATCGCGCGCACTGCATCAGGATTCTCTGCATCAGCGCCGAGTCCATATACGGTCTCAGTGGGAAATGCGACGAGCCTGCCCTCTTCAAGCAACGCTGCGGCCGCAAGTATGCGTTCGGAATTAGGATACAGGCCAGGATTCATGGAGGATGAATCAGATCGGCAGACCAAGCAGCTTGCAGGCCGCTTGCAAACTCGCTTGCGCCTGCGCAAGTGTAGGCGCAACAAAACTCACATGACCCATCTTGCGTCCGGGCCGTGGATCATCCTTGCCATACAAGTGTAAGTTAGCACCGGGCAGGGCCAGCAGCTGATTCCATGCAGATTCGACTGCCGTGCGACTGCCATGGGCAAACCACAGATCACCGAGGATATTGAGCATGACTACAGGTGAGTGCTGACGCGGATCACCCAAGGGTAGTCGCGCCATGGCGCGCACCTGCTGCGCAAACTGACTGGTGATGCAGGCATCGATGGTGTAATGACCACTGTTATGGGGCCGAGGTGCCATTTCATTCACGACCAGCGTGCCATCCTCCAACACAAAAAACTCGATACAGAGTACACCCACATAATTCAACCGTCCGATGATTTCCAGTGTCGCTGCCTGCGCGCGTGCAGCGCAATCGGCCGTCACATTCGGGCCGGGCACCGTCGTGGTAAACAAGATGCCATCGCGGTGCACGTTTTCTGCAATCGGGTACACCACCGCATCACCATCAGCACCGCGAGCGGCAAGTACTGAGATTTCATACGCGAGTGGCAGCATTTTTTCCAGCACGCAGCCCACACCCTGCAGGTTATCGAACGCCGCTTTTGCCTCGATGCGTGACGTAACTCTGACTTGTCCCTTGCCGTCATAACCCAGACGCGCTGTTTTCAGTATGCCGGGGAAGAATGATTCATCAATGCTATCGATATCGGCCACACAGGTAATCGCGTGATGCGGTGCCGGCATCACACCTGACTTTTGTGCGCAGTCAGTAAAGAATTTTTTCTCAATCAGTCGGTCCTGGGCAACCGATACACAATCCGCACTCGGTGCGACAAAGCTATGTCCCGCCAGTGTGGCAAGACTTTGCGCAGGTACGTTTTCAAATTCTGTCGTTACAGCCACACACTGCTCGCCCAAATCGACGAGTGCCGCAGGATCGGTGTAGCTGGCGCACAGCAAATGGTCAGCGGCATGACCGGCAGGGCAGTCGCTCGAAGGCTCAAGCACAGCGACTTTATAGCCCATCGCCTGTGCTGCATGCGCAAACATGCGTCCAAGCTGGCCACCACCCATCACACCCAGCCAGGTCGCGGGTGAGGCGTGCGGTTTGAAGGCGGCCGCAGACAGAGTAACTTTGTTCATTCAGGCAGTTTCATGGCCATGGCGGCCTTGGTTTGCTGTGCTCGGAAATGCAGCAGTTTTTCGGCGAGCGAGGCATCATCGGCTGACAGCATCGCGACCACTGCCAGCGCTGCATTCGCCGCACCCGCTTCGCCAATCGCGAAAGTCGCCACCGGTATGCCTTTGGGCATCTGCACAATGGACAGCAATGAATCTTCGCCGCGCAGATATTTGGACGGTACCGGCACACCGAGCACAGGCACGATGGTTTGCGACGCAATCATGCCGGGCAGATGTGCAGCCCCGCCGGCACCGGCGATGATGGCACGCAGACCACGCTCGCGTGCCGCCTTTGCATAGTCGAACATCTGATCTGGCATGCGGTGCGCGGACAATACCTGCGCTTCATGTTCGATACCAAATTCCTTGAGTATGGCGATGGCATGCTGCATCACATCCCAGTCGGATGAGGAACCCATCACCACACCCACCAGCGGCTTGTTTGCTGTTCTCATGTCAATCCTTCAGATGATGACCGGTGAGGCGATACAAGGCCTCACGGTATTTCGCACCCGTTTTTTCAATCACATCAGCTGGTAATGCTGGCGCAGGCGCGGTCTTGTTCCAGTCTTTCAGTGTCTCGAGATAATCGCGTACGAATTGCTTGTCGAATGAAGGCGGTGATCCTCCCGGCGCATACGAATCTGCAGGCCAGAAACGTGAAGAGTCTGCAGTCAGCACTTCATCCATCAGATGCAGCACGCCATTTTCGTCCAGACCAAACTCGAATTTGGTATCCGCAATAATGATGCCACGTGTCGCTGCATAATCAGCAGCGATCTGGTACAGCTGTATGCTGATCTCGCGCATGTGTGCAGCCAGCACGGGACCGATGCGCTTTTCCATCTCGTCAAAGCTGATGTTTTCGTCATGCTCACCCATATCTGCCTTGGCCGCCGGCGTGAACAGGGGCTCCGGAAGTTTGGCTGCCATCTGCAGCCCGGCAGGCAATGGGATACCGCACACGTCGCCGGTCGCCTGATAATCTTTCCAGCCCGAGCCAATCAGATATCCGCGCACCACGGCCTCGACCAGAATAGGTTTCAGACGCTTGGCCACGACGGACCGGCCGCGCACCTGCTCTGCCTCGTCAGCAGACACCACAGACTCTGGCGCAATCCCTGTCAGATGATTAGGTACGACATGCGCGAGCTTGTCGAACCAGAAGTCCGACATCTGATTGAGCACCCGACCTTTGGCAAGAATCGGCTCGTTCATCACGACATCGAATGCAGACAAGCGATCGGAGGTGACAATCAGAATTTTGTCATCACCAACAGCGTAGTTGTCGCGGACTTTGCCGCGACCCAGAAGCGGTAGTGAGGTGATGGTCGATTGATAGAGACTGTTCATTGTTTATTTTTGGATGGTGCTTTCGGGATGCTGGATTGCGGTGCT
>SYFN01000192.1 GCA_005800405.1 Burkholderiales bacterium | reverse complement strand
TCGAAGGCTGCTACCACGGTCATGCAGACTCCATGCTGGTCAAGGCAGGCAGCGGCCTACTGACATTTGGCAATCCGACTTCGTCGGGTGTCCCGGCTGATTTCGCAAAGCACACCATGGTGCTCGACTACAACGACAGCACACAACTTGAAGAAGTCTTCAACAAAATGGGATCGACCATCGCGGCAGTGATCGTCGAACCCGTCGCCGGCAACATGAATTTGCTGCGTGCGACACTAGAATTTCTGCAAACTATGCGTCGGCTGTGTACACAGCACGGCGCGGTGCTGATGTTTGATGAGGTAATGTCGGGCTTCCGCGTTGCGCTGGGCGGCGCGCAGTCACTGTATGCCATACAACCGGATATGACGGTGCTTGGCAAAGTGATCGGCGGCGGTTTACCAGTCGCAGCCTTTGGCGGGCGCAAGGAGTACATGCAACATCTGGCGCCATTGGGACCGGTTTATCAGGCAGGTACGCTCTCGGGCAATCCGGTAGCGGTCGCAGCAGGCATGGCCACGCTGGACATTATTCAGCGGCCTGGCTTCTATGAGAAGCTGTCAACCCAGACAGCTAAGCTGGTTGATGGTTTATCCAAGGTCGCGGCTGAGGCTGGTGTCGCTTTCTGTGGCGACGCCATCGGTGGCATGTTCGGCATTTATTTCACAGAGCGCGTGCCCGGCAACTATGCGGAAATGATGACCTGCAATAAAGACCGTTTCAATCAGTTCTTCCATGCGATGCTGGATGCGGGTGTGTATCTGGCGCCCTCGGCGTTCGAGGCGGGCTTTGTTTCGGCGATGCACGATGATGCAGTGATTGCCGAGACCATGAATACGGCACGCGGCGCTTTCAAAACGGTGCAGTGAACGAAGGATCCTGACTTGTATTGAACGTCAGTCAGTTTGGGCCTGAAGTTACTCGATCAAAGATTTGAGCCGGTAGTGTGGAATGAAAGACAATTTACCCCGGGTTTTGCCGGGAGCAAGCGGGGAATTCGGGTCGCATGCGATCTGCCCGCGCAGCAGTCATCACATGCAGGTGACGACGGCTTTGGGGCTCACCGGTCTTCTAGGGGCATCCCGGCGGAGGGTGTAGAGGGGGTTTCATGCAGCATGCTGCATGCCCGCGAAACGGCACTGGCTTGCAAGCCAGTGCGCGCCCAGCAAGGGGGGATCCAGCGTCTTTCGTCATACACAAGCAGCGTGCGCCAGCATCCATCGGCGCACTCACATCAGCGCAACCAGCCCCGACGACGGAAGTACCAAAACGGCGTCACTGCGCTGGCAATCATCAGCAGAATCGCAAACGGATAACCAAAGCTCCAGTTCAGCTCTGGCAAGATGCGAAAGTTCATGCCGTAGATACTTGCAATCAGCGTCGGCGGCAAGAAGGCAACAGACGCCACCGAGAAAATCTTGATGATCTTGTTCTGATTGATGTTGATGAAGCCTACCGTCGCATCCATCAGGAAGTTAATTTTGTCGAACAGGAAAGCCGTGTGGCCATCGAGTGATTCGATGTCACGCAAAATCTGGCGCGCATTATCAAACTGATCAGGACTGAGCAAGCGTCCACGCATCATAAAGCTCACCGCACGTCGGGTATCCATCATGTTGCGACGGATGCGACCGTTCAAGTCTTCCTCTCGCGCCATCGCATTAAGCGATGCGGCAGCATCCTGGTCACTGATATCTTTCTGCAGCACGCTGCGACTGACTTCTTCAAGATTCTGATAAATACCCTCGAGCGCATCCGCCGAATATTCAACATCGGTGGAATACAGGTCGAGCAGTACATCCTTGAAGTCGCCAATCGAGCCCGGGCGTGAACGTGCGCGCATGCGTACCAGACGAAATACTGGCAGATCGTCGTTGTGCATGGAGAAGAGCATGTTTCGGGCGAGAATAAAAGCAACGGTCACGACGCGCGACTCGCCCTCGTCTTCTTCAAGCAGAAAATCAGAACGCAAATGAAGGTCGCCATTATCGGCTTCGTAATACCGCGCTGAGGCCTCGATATCCTTGACCTCGTCTTCCTCCGGCAACATCACGCCAAAAATACTGCTGACCCAGTCGCGCTCTTCATCACTGGGATCTGTCAGATCGACCCAGACGGGCGTGACACTGACGAGATCCTCGCGCGACTCGATCGGAATCTGGCTCAGACGACCGTTTTGCAGGACGAATACATTGATCATAAGTTCTCCCGACCGCAGCCAATGCAGCATGCGCTGCGCGAATCGCGCGGCATGTAAAACATCAGGGAACGCGGCCTGAGGGCCATGCGCACCAGCTTACCCATATCCGGCAAGCAGACACTGAAAGGAAAGGCGCTAGCTCGCGAATACACCTTCGAACGACGGATGGGAATGTGATTTGGGACTACCCAAGGTAGATCTCCGATTACAAAAACAGCGCAAGTGTACTGAGATCGGTGGCCTCAGGCAAGCGCTGCGGACACTGAATTAACGCGCTTGGCCGTCAGGGCAACTCGGCCGTGCGCATGCGCAACAGAATCAGGCTCGATCGGCGTGCCAGATAACCGGAATCGAGATGACGCCCGAAGTAGCGAGGGTTGGGAAGCATCACGGCCAGCCTCGCTGCTTCCTGTGGACCGAGCGCAGCGGCTGGCTTGCCGAAGTAACGCATTGACGCCGCCTCGGCACCAAAGACACCAGTGCCCCACTCGACCACATTGAGGTAGATCTCGAAGATACGGCGCTTGTCCATCATCATTTCAAGCATGAAGGTGATGATCATTTCCTGTCCTTTGCGCAGATAGCTGCGCTGGCCTGACAAGAAAAGATTTTTAGCCAGCTGCTGTGTAATGGTCGACCCGCCGGAGACTACCTTGCCCTTTTTCGCATTTTTTTCGTAGGCTCTTTGGAGAGCATCCCAGTCGACACCCTCATGCTCGGCAAAATTGGCATCTTCCGAAGCGATGATCGCACGCTTGAGATTATTGGGAATCCTGTTGTAGGGAACCCAGCGGTGTTGCAGCTGGGCGGCGGGGGTTTTCTCGCGAATCTTGCTCAGCTGCTCGCGCATGAACGAAGTAGAATCAGGATTATGGTTGACCCACCAACAAATATGGAGGAAATACCAGGCCTGCAGCAGCAGTACCAGCAGCACGGGGATAACGATGATCCAGAACAACAGACCACGTCCAGATCTCTGCACTTTTTCTGATCCGCGCGAGTTCATAGCTGGCCTCGCAGCCACCGATATACCAAGGCTGTCTCGGGCCGTATGCCGCGCCAGACGAAGAAGGATTCTGCTGCCTGCTCGATCAACATGCCCAAACCATCACGAACGGCGGTGCCACGTTGGGCAGCATGCTGCATGAAAATCGTTGGCTGCGCGCCGTACATCATGTCGTAGGCAAGCGTCTGCGGGCCGAATACGCAATCGGGCAATGGCGGCAATTCGGAATCCAGACTGGCTGATGTGGCATTGATGATCACATCAAAACGCTGGTCAAGCTGATCAAATGCTGCAGATGACACAGGGGCACCGCTATGAAAAAACTGCTGTGCGAGTTCCATCGCTCTGGGCTGTGTGCGATTGGCTATTACCAGAGAGGTGATGTTTTCTTCAATCAGCGGCAGGATTACTCCACGTGCCGCGCCGCCAGCCCCAAGCAACAGCACCAACCGGTTCTTGAGTTGTACACCCGCATTCTGCGTGATGTCGCGCACCAGCCCGATGCCATCGGTGTTATCGCCTTTGATGCCAGCGGCGGAAAAACTCAGTGTGTTGATCGCACCCGCTGCCTTCGCACGCGGCGTGAGTTCTTGCGCCAGCACGAATGCTTCCAGCTTGAAGGGTACGGTGACGTTGGCACCGCGACCACCTTGCGCGACGAACTCATGGACGCTGTCGGCAAAACGATCGACGGGAGCCAGCAAACGCTCATAGCAGATCGCTTGCCGTGTCTGCTGCGCAAACAATGCATGTACTTGAGGTGATTTGCTATGCTGTATGGGATTGCCGATCACTGCATAGCGATCAGGGACGGATTCGAGTGTCAAGGGAAAACTCCGGTCGAACGCGACTCCAGTGTCTGATCGCGAATGAAATGAAAACGAGTGACGATTTCCCACACATGCGTCTTGCCATCACGGCGCAAGGCTGAAGGAAACGGTCCGAAGGGCGCAGCCCGCCTGACGATGAGCAAGGCCGCCTGATCGAGCGCCGGATTACCGAAGCTGCGTTCGATACGCGGACCACCCTCTTTTTCGTAAACCGAGCCATCCTGAAAAATCGGGATATATACGAAGAGCTCGCCATACATTTTTTTACCATCACGCTCGGGAAAATACCGCGTGCCAGTCTGCTCAATGCGATGCTGTAACCCAGTGAAATACATCGCGTACTCAACCTGCCGAGTGCTGGGCGTGAGCTGGGTTTTAACAGGGCGCTTGTTGTAGTCAGCAATGTCACGCGCGATCTCGGCTTCGCGGCGTCCCAGCAAGCGAGTGCTTGCTTCGATTTCGGGTGCGACACTTCGCTTGCTTGCCCTTGTCTGTTCCGGTCGCGACAACTCATGCTCGGCCTTGCTTGCGGCGAGTTGTGCGAGTATGCGGGCCTGTTGCTGCTCAAGCTCGGCGACACGTTGCCGTTGTATTTCCAATAGCTTGCCTTCGCTGATGCGACCGGAATCCGGCAGAGGCGATGTCGCCCGACCGCGCTCGGCGTTACCGCCGCCATCCAGATTGACCTGCGCCAGCGCATCGGCCTGCAAGGGGGCACGCTGCTGGGCCGTCTTCACAAGAATGACCTCAAGCCGGCGATCAACAGGCTTGAACGCCAGATCATCTGGACTGACAAAACGTATCGATAACAACATCGCGTGAAGCAGTAATGAGCTCGCGATCGCAATGAACAATAATTGACGCTCTGCCGGCACCACGTGAGTCACTCCGGATTGGGAGGTGCAGTAATTTGCGGCTCTGCCGCTTCGATTGCCATGCTATCACCGGGTGTCTCGCTGAGTTCGTGTAGGTCGTTTTGAGCTTCGGGCTCGGATTCTTCATCCATGTCATCACTGATGGAATCGCTGACAACGCTCACCTCCAGTACGCGCGCCTGGACGGTCAGATCCAACTCATCCCAGCTGATCAGTTCAAGCTTGACCTGTGTGCCGCGCGGATGCCTGACGCCTGGTATCGGAATCACGAGCGGCACATCGACCAGCCTGAGTACTTCGTCTTTGAGAACGACGGCATCAACCTGACGCACGGCGCCCTGCGCCAGCCATCTGAGGCACCAATAACGCTCCATAATGTTCTGGAAATCGGCATAGGCCGCATAGGCACTATCGAAGGCAGATACGATCGCGAACAGATCGGCATCTCTAGGCTTGAAAGGTGCAACCAGAGGCGCGGCGACACCGAGTCTGACGCAGGCGAGTATCTGCCACTGATTGACCAGATCCGTGTAGCGCCGCAAGGGTGACGTGCTCCACGCATACTGATTTACGCCGAGTCCCTGATGGGGTGCGGCGTGGGTGAGCATGCGTACCTGCATACGCGCGGCCCAGCCACTACCGGTACCCTGTGTACGATAGATGCCGGGTACACCATGCTCATGCATGAGCCTGCCCCAGCTGCTGTTGGTAAAAATCATCAGCTCGGCCACAATTTTGTCGAGCGGTGCACCACGCTTCCTGCGAGTGATGGTGACAATGTCGTCGACCACATAGAAATTAAAGTCTACACGATTGTTTTGTTCTGGTCGCAGACCGAAACTCTCGCGTTTCTCCATGCGCCCTTGCTCGAGCACCTGCGCCCATTGCCAGAGGAGTCCTATTTCCTCCTTGTGGGGATAATCACCGCTGCCCTCGGCTAGCGCCTGCTCACTCACATGTTCATCCAATTCGTTGTGGCGCAGATTGGCACGAATCGGCACGCGTTCAACGACAGTCTCTGTTGACAGTACCGACCAATCACTTATGTCGAGCGTTGCGTACAAGGACACCGCAGGTCGCGCATCACCCTCGGCGAGGGTGAACTGCTGCACGAGTTCATCTGGCAGCATGGTGATTTTGTCACCCGGCATATACACGGTGCTCATGCGTTCGCGTGCAATCGTATCAATAGCATCATCTCGTGCGATACCCAGAGCAGGTGCAGAAATATGAATGCCAACACGGACTTTTCCTTCACCGATCATCTGTACCGAGAAAGCATCATCAATTTCGGTCGTCGTGATGTCGTCAAAAGAAAAGGCGCTCACCTCAGCAACGGGCAATGCGGATATCTGCAGCAGATCGATACGAGGGAAATCAGTACCGCGCGGGAAATGCTTCATCAAAAACTTCGCATCATGGACTGCCTTCACTGAAGGTAGGGCGCCAACAGATAGCATCAGACGCGATGGTGTCGTTTGCAGCTCTGCACAAGCGGCATCGAGTGCCTTGTACTCCATTGAATTTTTATCAGGTTTGAAAAGCAACTGACGCACCAGAGGTGCCATGGATTGCGGCAATCGACCTGCCTTGAGTTCATCGACCATAGCCGCTTGCAACAAGGCCTGCTGTTTTTTTCTTTCCAGACCCGCGAGTGCGGCCTGCAAAATTGCTGCGGGCGCCGCTTTGTACCGCCCTTTGCCTTTTTTATGAAAATAGATCGGTGATGCTGCCATCTTGAGCAAGAGTCCTGCAGTCTCTTCGGGCTTAGGCACATGACCGAAATACTCAGTACCTAGCTGCTCGATGGCAAATTCCTCTTCGCCGGCCACTTCCCACAAAAACGCAATATCGATGTCGCCGGCAAGCGCCTGTGCCCGCGACATCATTTCGGCAGGCGAAGGACTGTCGAATTGCAGCAGCACATCGCGAGCTCGCACTTTGGTGCGTTTGCCCGATGTCATCTCCACCTGAAATGCCTCGCCCTGCTGCGAAATCACAGCACCAACTTTGAAATCCCCGGATTCTTCAAAAAATAAATTCATCAACCATACCGCTTCAAGGAATTCTTGTTATCTCGAAAGAGAGCACGTCACAAGATAGTGCTCTTCCATACTATTCGTCGTCTCGTCAGGCGCAGAAGGCCAGTACTTCATCAATGTACTGGTCAAAATCAGACAGACCATGATCACTGCCATCAATCACCCGCTGACGCGCGCCAGGGTAATGCGTAACCATCTCGCGCCAGTCCAGTACTTCATCACCCGTCGCCGCGATCAAAAAATAGCGTTCAGGCTGAGTAATGCAATCGATTTCTAGTGAAGCGAGTTCATCAATGTACTCAGGTAAAAATTCGAATTGATCTTCGGAGTGCCACGCACTTTGTACGCCAACATGGGGTGCGAGGCCCTGGGCCGGGCGCACCGCCGGATTCAGCAGGACAGCGCGACATCCCCTTTCTTCTGCCAGCGCAGTCGCATAGTAGCCGCCGAGCGATGAACCGATCACGGCCAACGAATCCGCAGGCACCTGCGATACCAGCATGTACGCAAGCCGCATCGCCTTTCTCGGAGATGGTGGTAACTGCGGGTAGAGCAGCCTTGATCGCTGACCGCGCGCCTCCATGACATCACGCAACCTGCGCGCCTTGGCCGATTGGGGTGATGATCGAAAGCCGTGCAGATATAGAATCATGGAAACCGTTTCAGGAAGCGGCGCAGTTAATGCGCTGGTGCTTTCAGTGATTCGAACGCATCCAGCAGCTTCTGGTGCACGCCACCGAATCCACCATTGCTCATGACCAGCACGTAATCTCCGGGCTTGGCTGCAGCGCCAACTGCAGTGACCAGTGAAGATAAATCATCAAAAGTCTGCACCTTATCACCCAGTGGAGAGAGCGTCGCGGACAGATCCCAGCCCAGCGCGCCCTTGCCATCGCCGCGAGCACCAAAGCCGAATACCAGATCAGCAGACTTAAGACTATCTGGCAAAGCATCTTTCATCGTACCCAGCTTCATCGTGTTGGAGCGGGGCTCAAGTACAGCAAGAATGCGAGCCTTGCCTACCTTGTGCCTCAAACCGGCAACCGTGGTGGCAATCGCTGTCGGATGATGCGCAAAGTCATCAAGAACGGTAATACCATTGACCACACCGCGCGTCTCCATACGACGCTTTACGTTCTCGAAATTGGCCAACGAGGCGATTGCCTGTGAGGGCGGCACGCCGGTATGCCGTGCAGCCGCTATCGCTGCGACTGCATTCCAGCGATTGTGCTCACCCGTCAACGACCAATTAATCGTACCTTGCAGCAACCCTTGGAAGAAAACATCGAAACGACCATCTGCATACTCGATCATGCTCCAAGCGACGTTATGATCTGCGCCACCGCCAAACCATTCGGTTTCGCTCCAGCAGCCACGATGGATTACACGACGCAAAGATGCTTCACGGCCGTTGACGATCAGACGCCCGATCGCAGGCACTGTACGCACGAGGTGATGAAACTGCGTTTCAATGGCTGCCAGGTCGAAAAAGATATCGGCATGATCATAGTCAAGGTTGTTGAGTATCGCTGTGCGAGGACGATAATGCACAAATTTGCTGCGCTTGTCGAAGAAAGCAGTGTCGTATTCATC
>SYFN01000191.1 GCA_005800405.1 Burkholderiales bacterium | reverse complement strand
GTCAGCGGTGAATACGCGATGATCAAGGCAGCAGCCCAAAATGGCTGGATCGATCACGACAAGACTATGATGGAAGCCTTGCTCTCCTTCAAGCGCGCAGGCGCGGATGGCGTGCTGACCTACTTCGCGAGAGAAATCGCCAGAAAGCTTTGACTCTCTTTTCAAGTCTCAGGGCGCTTTTGCATGACGGCCGCGCTTACGACCACGCCTTTTCGCTAGGCACGCTGCAGTCTGCCCCGCTATTGCGGGGTTGAGTACTAAGTCCTGCCACAAGCTCACCAGATATCCACTCGAATTATGAACTACTGTTCGATGATCGTTACATAAGCCAGGGTCGAAAATAGATTTGTCGAGTGCCTCTCGCCAAGCAAACGCTTTAAGTTGGTGCCGTAGCTTGCTGGGAAGTAGCGGGCATAGCGTGAAATAATGGCCGCACGCCTGCGACATGATGCCCGCAGCACAACGCATGGCTGTAATCGTATCGTCTGATGTTTGTGAGCAGAACTGTTAAATGAAGATCGACATGAGCAAATCCTTGCTTCCCCCTGTCATCAGGAATCCAAATCTGAGCGCCCACAAGGCAAGTGATGAGGGCATAAACTACGATGTCGCAGTAGGTCGCGAAGAAAAATTCATTACACCCAGGGGAGAAGCCGGTAAAACCTTGGTTTTTTCTCGCGCAAGGCCAGAACAATTAATAAATCCTAGTCATAAAAAATACTTGGGCTCGGGTCACGTCGTGAAGAATTTTATTAAGAAAAAATTAGAAGCAAAGAAGATTGGCGAAGATAAAATTGACAGAATTTTTTGGGCTCTCAAGGCTCAGATCACAGGGAATATTTCAGAGAGCTCCAGAGAATATTTTGGTGCTAATGGCGTGTCTGAAACCCTGCGCAATTTGCCAGAAGGCAAGTTGGTTAGATTCGTCGATTCTGCTAACACCGAAATCGCACATTCAGCGATCCGCGCCTGAAATATAACAAATAGGTCACCTACGTTTGTTCTGAATGCGCGGCGCACGACAGCCTCGATACCTTGCTTTGTCGGCTGGTGGCCACAGCATACCGACTAAACTGCTTAATTTCAGAGTTAATCAAGTTGCTTCAGAGATTGAAGGAAAACGGCCGGAGGTTGAAAACCTATGACTCGGGGCTTTTGCAACTGCTCACCATTTCTGCCAAAAAAAATGATCCCCGGTGGACCGAAGAGTGAAAAACGTTTCAAGAGCACTTTATCGTCCGCGGTATTGGCGGTGACATCAACCTGCAGCAGCAAGAAATCCTGCATCTTTGCATTAACGGCCGGATCGATGAAGGTCAGTTTTTCCATCTCCAAGCAAGCCACACACCAATCCGCATAGAAGTCCAGCATCACGGGCCTGCCGCGCGCCGCTGCAATCGCTTGATCTAGCTCAGCTGCCGAATGGATACGCGTGAAAGCAATCTTCGCGTGCGATTTACCTGTCAAGTGGGTAAGCGGCGCCCACGCGTCACGACCTCCGGTGGCGAGACCTGTCAGCTGTACAGCACCCAACAAGACAAAGACCACACCGATTGCGCGACCGCGCAGACCCAGTTGGCGAGACACTATGAGGAACGCACCATAGGCCGCACCCAGTAATCCCCATCCCAGCATCAGCACCCAGCCAGGTACTAGTGAGGCGACCATCCATAATGCCAGCGCCAGCATCAGCACACCGAAGAAGGGCTTGACCGCCATCATCCAGCGCCCTGCTTTGGGTACCAGCGTCCCCGCGGACAAACCCAAAAGAAGTAGCGGCACGCTCATGCCGACCGCCATCGCAAACAAGGCACTACCGCCAATTACAACATCTCGCGCCTGGCTGATATACACCAGCACGCCCGCCAGCGGTGCTGCCACACAAGGACCAACAATCAGCGCCGACAGCATACCCATACCAAACACACCGGCGAGCTTGCCTGCTCTTTGCTGCCCGGACCAGCGGGTGAGCTTGAGCTGCACCGAAGGGGGTACCTGCAATTGGTAAACATCGAACATGGAAAGCGACAACACTGCCATGAAAATCGCGAAAGTGATGAGGACAGGCGGGCTCTGAAGATCTGCAGACAAACCTTCGCCAATCAACCCAGCAGCAATACCGAGTGCGGTGTACACCAGTGCCATACCCATCGCATAAGCAAGAGAAAGAACAAAGCCCCGGCTACGGCTGGTTCGCTCGCCCTCACCCACGATGATGAACGAGAGTATGGGAACCATCGGCAAGACGCACGGTGTCAAAGACAGGCCGAGACCAAGCAGCAGAAAGAGCGGCAGGATCAATAGCAGGTTCCCACTGGCCAGCGATGCCTCAATCCGACTCATCTCTGTCGCGGAGGTTTCAGCGACCGATACCAAAGGCACTTCACGGGCCTCAGCCAAAGCAAGGTTTGCCGGCGAGAGTTTGACTATGGACTCTATCGGTGCGTAACAGAGACCACGATCAGAACAACCCTGACTGCTGACACTCAAGGTAAATGGCGCATCAGCCTTGACGGGCAATCGGATCAGAACTTGCTGCCGGTAGATTTCGACGGTTTTATTGAAGGTCTCATCAAATTTCATTTTCCCTGCCGGGATGACGGCAGCTCCGAGCTTCGCGCCATCGGCCTTGAAAGCAAAATGCTCACGGTACAGATAGTAAGCATCTGCGATATCGAAACTGACTTCTACCGCCGAGGTATCAATCATCTTCGCGCTGAAACGAAATGCCTGCTCGGGCGGCAGAAACTCATCTTCCGCTGTGGCCGGGCCGGGCCACAGTAACGCCAGGAGGACAATCAAGGCATTGAACAAACCGCGAAAGCGCCGATTTATCAGGGCTGCAAATTTATGTGGCTGCAGAGGGCTCAACAAGCCCACAACTTTCCAGGCCCCTGCATCGCCATTCTGAACTGGCTCGCAACGTCCATGTAGGCACAGACTCTCAGGCATGGTGATCGGGCGAAGTTTCAGCAACGATCCACTGGAGATAAGAAGATAGAACTGCTACAACCGGCAAGGCAATAATCTCCGGCAGCTCATAGGGGTGCGCGGCGCGAATGGCTGCTTCCAACGCCGGATAGTGGCGCTGCGTGGTTTTGATAGTGAGGGTGACTTCGTTCGCTGTTTCGATCTTGCCTTGCCATCGGTATACGGAGCGCACTCCCGTCGCAAAGCTTGCGCAGGCAGCCAGCCTCGCCTCAACCAAGGCACTGGCAAGCCCCTCGGCAGCCGCCGCGTCCGGCAGATGTGTCATGACAATAAAGACTTGCTCCATGAGGTTGACCTCGAGTTTATTTCAGTAAGCGACGACGCGTCAGCACGATTGCCAAATAAAATCCAGCGACACAATACATAACTAATAGCAATAAAGATGGCAACACCTGATCAGGTATGTGGCCCAGCAGCAATGGTCGCACAAGATGAACAGCGGCGCTCAGTGGCAGGTAGCCCGCAATAACCTGCAACCAGCCAGGGAGCTGTGTTACGGGGTAATAGACGCCCGATAGAAAAATCATCGGCGTAAGTACAAGGGTGAAGTAATAAGTGAAAAAATCATAACCTTTGGCCAGGGCGTTAATGACGAGCGCGATGGAGGCAAAGGTGACACCCACCAGAAAAAGCAGCGGCGGTACCAGGAAGGCTCCGGGATGCCAACCAATACCCAAGGCCAGCAGCACCCAAAGGATGGCAATCCCGGATATCAGCGATTTGCTGGCTGCCCAGAGCATTTCAGCAAGCACAATGTCATCGAGATCCAGGGGCGTATTGAGCAAGGCATCCCAGGTTTTTTGTACATGCATGCGGGAGAAAGCGGAGTAGAGCGCTTCAAACGTGGTTGCCATCATCACGGACATGCAAATGGCGCCGCTGGCAAGGTAAGCGATATACGGCACCCCATCGATACTCTGCAGCATACTCCCAAGTCCATAGCCAAATGCTACTAACGTTATCAATGGTTCGGCGATGTTTCCCACAACGCTGGTGAAGGCGAGCTTGCGCCAGACGAGAAAATTGCGTTGCCACACCGGGATAAAGCGCAGACTGAATTGGGGTACCTGATAGTACGTAGATGTCATGGTCATGTCCTCAGTCGCGCATATCACGGCCGGTTAGTTTGAGAAACAGGTCTTCGAGATTGGCGGGTCGGTGAAGATAACGCAAGCCTTCGGTCCCTGCGAGGCTTTGCAAAAGCGAATCGGGATGATCCGTATAGCAAAACGCAGTCTCGCCGCTGAATTCGATACGATCAGCCAGATGAGATGCACTCTCAGTCCACAGGCTTGCGTTATCACCATAGATCTCGACGACTTGTGATTCGATATGCTTTGCGATCAGCGCCTGCGGCGTTCCATCGGCGATGAGTCGGCCGTGATCAATAACAGCTAGCCGATCGCAAAGGCGCTCGGCTTCATCCATGAAATGCGTTGTCAGCAGCAGTGACTTGCCTCCGGCGAGCAAGGCTTTCAGGCGCTCCCAGATTAAGTGTCGCGCCTGCGGATCAAGACCCGTCGTTGGTTCATCCATGAAAATAAGGTCAGGATCGTTGACGAGTGAGCGCGCGAGGGTCAAACGCCGTTTCATGCCACCGGAGAGTTCACCTATGCGCGCATGCCGCTTGGCTGTGAGGCTCGAAAAATCCAGCAACCAATCAATGCGCTCACGCACCTGTGCACGACTCATACCGAAGTAACGCCCATAGACGTAGATGTTTTCTTCGACGGTGAAATCAAGATCAAGACTGTCCATCTGGGGCACGACACCAATACGTAACCGAGCTCGCCGCGCATCAGCAGGCACCTCGTGGCCGACAAGCGTAACGCTGCCTCGGTCTGGCACGGTCAGACCCAGACAGAGTCGCAGTGTGGTTGTTTTGCCAGCACCATTGGGGCCCAACAGGCCAAAGCACTGTCCCCGCTCGAGTGAGAAAGAAATGCCATCGACCACGGTGTGGCGGGAGTCACCATCACTGTACGACTTGTAGAGATCTTTGACGGTGAGAATATTCATTCAGCTTTGAGCAAGTATCTGGGATTCCGAAAGTGCGTTCATAAAAAAATGCCAAATTTCATCTGCGGACAATAAGGCTTCCTGAGAGCCTTTCAAAATGAGCGTCGATGGCAAAGCGGGGTTGTCTCCGACAGTAGAAGCGAACGGCAATGCGATCTCAACACTGGCAGCACCGCTTTTGGTGAGACTCTTCAAACGCAAAAAAACAAAAGCCAGGCATACCCTGACTTTTGTCTGATGAGTCGCTCAATGGCTTACTCGCCGCTGTTATCCTCAACGGCTGTCGTATGATCCGGACGATCTACCAGCTCAACGAAAGCCATCGGTGCGTTATCGCCCTGACGGAAACCCATTTTCAGAATCCGGAGGTAACCACCATGTCGTGTCGCATAACGTGGGCCAAGTTCTGCGAACAGCTTGACCACGATCTCGCGATCGCGCAAACGATTGAACGCAAGGCGCTTGTTAGCCAATGTGTCTGTTTTACCCAGAGTCAGGATAGGCTCTACAACACGACGTAGCTCTTTTGCCTTGGGCAGCGTGGTCTTAATCGCTTCATGACGAAGCAAAGAGACCGTCATGTTGCGCAGCATGGCAAGACGATGTGACGACGTACGATTGAGCTTACGAAGTCCGTGACGATGACGCATGATATTTCCTTTACAGTTTTATATATCCAGCTCTTCTATCGCCAACCGTGAAGCTGGCGCGGGCCGGTGCATGTTGAATAAATTACTTATCAAAGCCGACAGGCGGCCAGTTTTCCAGCTTCATACCCAAAGTCAGACCACGTGAGGCCAGGACTTCCTTGATCTCATTGAGGGACTTACGGCCCAGATTCGGTGTTTTCAGAAGCTCATTCTCGCTACGCTGGATCAGATCACCAATGTAGTAAATGTTCTCCGCCTTGAGACAGTTTGCAGAACGTACTGTGAGTTCCAGATCGTCGACAGGACGCAGCAGGATCGGATCGACCGTCGGAGCGCGCGAGGGCGCTTCGGCAGCGGTTTCCGTGCCTTCGAGAGCGGCAAACACATTGAGCTGGTCAACCAGCACACGTGCAGACTGACGGATCGCTTCTTCTGGTGTGATTACACCATTGGTTTCGATATTCATGACCAATTTGTCGAGATCGGTACGCTGCTCGACCCGTGCAGACTCCACTGCGTAGGACACGCGGCGAACAGGCGAGAATGAAGCGTCCAGAATGATGCGCCCGATGGTTTTGTTCGCATCTTCTGCAAGGCGTCGCACATTGCCTGGCACGTAGCCACGGCCTTTCTCGACTTTGACTTGCATGTCTAACTTGCCGCCGGGAGTCAGGTGAGCGATCACATGATTCTGATTGATCAGCTCGATATCATGCGGCAGGTCGATATCGGAAGCCAGAACGGCACCTTCGCCTTCTTTTTTCAAAGTCAGCGTAACTGCATCGCGATTGTGCAGTTTGAACACCACGCCCTTGAGATTCAGCAGGATGTCGACAACGTCTTCCTGCACACCGTCCAGCGACGAGTACTCATGGACGACGCCGGCAATAGTGACTTCAGTTGGCGCGTAGCCAACCATGGACGACAACAAAACGCGACGCAGCGCATTACCCAGCGTGTGACCGTAGCCGCGCTCAAACGGCTCCATCACCACTTTGGCATGGCCAGGGCCCAGAGACTCGACTTCGATAATGCGGGGTTTCAACAGATTGTTTTGCATGAATGTCCTTTCAATACCCTCGGCTCATTACACCGATAAGGCTGATGGCATATCGAAAGGCACAGGTCACAACGCGACCCATGCCGGGGGAATTATCGGGAATACAGTTCGACGATAAGAGATTCGTTGACTTCCTGGTTGAAGTCCGACCGATCAGGCCAAGACTTGAGCGAGCCTTCCATCTTTTTGGCGTCGATCGAAACCCACATAGGAAAGCCGGACTGTTCGGCCAGCGACAGTGCCTCCGCAATACGTACTTGTTTCTTTGCTTTTTCACGAATCGCCACGACATCACCGATCTTCACTTGATATGAAGGGATGTTGACGACGTTACCGTTGATGGTGATCGCTTTGTGCGATACAAGCTGACGGCCCTCAGCACGGGTCGACGCAAAACCCATGCGATAGACCACGTTATCGAGACGCGCTTCGAGCAATTTCAAAAGCGTTTCACCGGTATTGCCTTTTCGGCGATCTGCTTCTGCGAAATAACGGCGGAATTGGCGTTCAAGCACGCCGTACATACGCTTCACTTTCTGCTTTTCCCGAAGCTGATTGCCATAATCCGAAGTGCGAGCGCCGGAGGAGCGACCATGTTGGCCCGGCTTGGAATCCAGCTTGCACTTGGAGTCCAACGAGCGACGAGCGCTCTTGAGGAAGAGGTCGGTGCCTTCACGGCGGGAGAGTTTTGCTTTAGGTCCAATATAACGTGCCACGATTTTTCCTTATCGTTTAACGCCCCAGATGGAATTCATTTTCCCATCAGGCGCAAGTTCGGTCTGCGTGCTACCGAACAGTGGTCTTCAGAACAAAACCCGCCAGTAACGGCGGGCTACCTTCGGGTGCTACCGGAACAACAATCAGATACGACGACGCTTGGGTGGGCGGCAGCCGTTGTGCGGAACAGGAGTGACATCCTGGATCTGGGTGATCTTGATACCCAAATTGTTTAGCGCACGAACAGCCGACTCGCGACCTGGACCCGGTCCCTTGATGCGCACTTCCAAATTCTTCACACCACATTCAACGGCAACTTTGCCCGCAGCCTCAGCGGCAACCTGTGCAGCAAACGGCGTAGATTTACGTGAGCCTTTGAAACCAGCACCACCGGAAGTCGCCCAGGACAAAGCATT
>SYFN01000190.1 GCA_005800405.1 Burkholderiales bacterium | reverse complement strand
CAGCGTGAGCTGAATATCCCCCGTGCCCGGCGGCATGTCGACCACCAGATAATCCAGATCGCGCCAATTGGTAAGCTCGAGTAATTGCTGCAACGCCTGCGTGACCATGGGGCCACGCCAGACCATGGGCTGGTCCGGATCAATCATGAAACCAATCGAGGCGATCTGCAGGCCATGCGCTTCGAGTGGCTCCATCGTCTTGCCATCCTTGCTGTCGGGCTTGCCTGACACACCCAGCATCATGGGCTGTGAGGGCCCGTAGATATCCGCATCGAGCAGACCGACAGTCGCGCCCTCAGCGGCCAATGCCAATGCCAGATTGGCGGCCGTCGTGGATTTGCCGACACCCCCCTTGCCCGAGGCAACCGCGATGATGTTACGTACATTCGGCAGCAGTTTTACGCCACGCTGCACGCTATGGGCAACAATGTTTGCATAGACGTTCACGCTGACCTGCCCCACACCCGAGAGCGCACTGATCGCGGTCGTTACTGCTGAGCGAATGGGTTCAATCTGACTTTTGGCTGGATAACCCAGCTCAACGTCCAGCGACACGTGCGCGCCATCGATCTGGATATTTTTTGCGGATTTCGATGTGAGCAAATCCTTTCCCGTGTTGGGGTCAATCACAAAGGACAATGCTTCGCGAATGGATTGAAGCGTGATGCTCATGGTCTCTCCTGTACTCGAACCCAAAGTCTAAACGAAACAGTCAAAACGTATTCGAAGGCGATATTTTTCCGAGCGCCTTCCTTCGACTCGACCAGGTCCTGCGGAATAATAGGGGTAAAAAAAGGTCCCGGCGCGAGCCAGGACCTCAGGGTGATTCAATAATTCCTGACATATGAACGTTCATCCGCCCCAATACTCAGCAGCACTGATACCGAAAATCCATCACGTCGTTTTGCAAACCAGACTACTTGAACAGCACCGCCGATTTCTGCAAAGTCACCCAGATACCGTAGGTCAGCGGAATCCCAACTGCCATCCATGCAAAAACCAGAACGACAGAGCTGAAACCGGTCGTCTCACCGCTGCCCTGCCCTGTACTCGAAGAGAGCGATTTTTCATGGGCCAGCTGCTTCTCGTGGGCCAGTTCAGCGTCGGACATGAAGTACTTATCCGCCACCGGACGTACCAGCAAATTGGCCAGTAGACCCACGATCAACATACCTGCGAGCACATAAAAGATGGGACCGTAAATTTGATCGAAAGGAATTTCTTGTTCCAGACGGATGTCGTGCATGTAGTTCACAACCACCGGACCCAAGATACCTGCGGTTGACCACGCAGTGAGCAAGCGGCCGTGAATCGCGCCTACGAATTGTGTACCAAACATGTCGGCCAGATAGGCGGGAATGGTTGCGAAGCCACCGCCGTACATGGACGCGATCACGCAAAAACAAGCCACGAAAATCGGCAGCGACTTCCAGCCCGCTGCGATTGATGCCAGGACGTACAGGCCAATACCCAACACGAAGAAAATCGCGTAGGTGGGACGACGACCCAACTTGTCCGAGGATGAAGCCCAGACAAACCGACCCCCAATATTAAAAAGCGAAATCAGCCCGACGAAGCCAGCACCGATCGCGACTGCACCAGCCAGCAGTTCCGGTGTTAACTTCAGGTCAGCAAAACCAATCTCCGCCTGTCCAATCAGGGCACCACCAAAGGTCTCCTGCAACATCGGCGAAGCGGCGCCTATGATGCCGATACCTGCCGACACATTCATACACAAGACGATCCAAAGCAGCCAGAACTGCGGTGTCTTGTGAGCGTTCTTGAGATGCACGTGACGCGTGGCGATCATCGCGTTGCTAACCGCATTTTGCGGTGGCTGCCAGCCCTCGGGCTTCCAGCCCGTCGCTGATACCCGGTACGAAAATGCACCCGAGAACATAAACACCGCATAAATCACAGCAAGTACGACGAAGGTTTGCCACACACCTGTCTGTCCGGGACCAGCGAACTTCGCCATCAACAAGGTCGCCAGTGGCGCCCCAATCATCGCACCACCACCAAAGCCCATGATAGCCATACCCGTTGCCATGCCACGACGATCTGGAAACCATTTAATGAGCGTCGATACCGGCGAGATATACCCGAGACCGAGGCCAATGCCACCGATCACGCCTGAGCCTAGCCACATCATCCACAGCTGATGCTTGTAAACGCCGAAGGCTGAAATCAGCAAACCGCCACACCAGCAAATGGCTGATACAAATCCCGCCTTGCGTGGACCTGAGCGCTCGAGCCATCCGCCCCAGACCGCGGCAGCGCAACCCAGCACGACGAAGAACAAGGTATACATCCAACCCAGATCAAACTGGGTCCAGTTGCAATCTGTCGCAAACAAGGCGCGCCCGGTGCCAGCAAGCTTTTCTGCAAACGTCGTGGCGCCCGCTGCGCAAGAAGCCAATGGCGCACCATCGTCGCCAATGAGCGCATTGCCCAACGGTTTCCAGAAAACCGAAAAGCCATAGGCCATGCCAATACACAAATGGATGGCCAGTGCAGCCGGAGGAACCAGCCAGCGGTTAAAACCCGCGCCGGCGATCGTGCGCTCCTTGGCCAACAGATCAGCGAATGCCATAACTCCTCCTTGGTGCCCGTACTTGGCGGTTATATATGTTGTTTTGTGCAGGTCTTGCACGCGCCAAGGCAAGCTCGAGCGCCACTGTTAACAAAACTAGCAGTTGAAGTTAGCATTGTGTATGCTATGCCGCAATATGTTTTGGAAGACATAATGTTTAAAGTCAGGGTAACACCCCATTGGGAAATCCGGCAGCATGATGGCGAGTCGCTCGACACCGCGGTATTGCTGGCTCTGCTGCGATCCATCGAGGAAACTGGATCCATTGCCCGCGCTGCGCAAGAGGTTGGTCTATCTTACCGTTATGCATGGGGCTTGTTGCGCAAGGCCGAAGCGCTATTTGGGCACAGCCTGATGCAAACCGGCCGCGGGCGCGGCACGCAACTTTCCTCGCTTGCCGAAAAACTGATCTGGGCCGATCGCCGCGTCAGCGCAAGACTCTCGCCCATGCTCGAAAGCCTAGCCTCCGAACTCGAAAACGAACTGGGTAAAACGGTCGGCAACACAGCACAGACAATTCGTCTTGATGCCAGCCATGGATTTGCGGTAGCCGCCTTTCTAAAACAGGCGACTGAGTCCGGACTGGCGATCGACCTTCGCTACCGAAACAGCACCGATGCGGTGGCAGCGCTCTCGCGCAACGAATCTGATCTCGCTGGCTTTCATGTACCGCTGGGTGAATTCGAAGCGCAATCTGCAGAACGCTTCGGCAGGTGGCTAGATCCGAAATCCCATAGGCTCATTCATCTCGCAGTGAGAACACAAGGTTTGTTCGTCAATCCTGGCAACCCACTCGCCATCCGGGGACTCCACGACTTGATCCGATCCGAAGTACGTTTTGTGAATCGGCAGTCGGGATCGGGTACGCGACTGCTGCTGGAGCTGATGCTACCGAGTCTCGGGATTACACCCGCGCAGGTAAACGGCTACGAGAATACCGAGTTCACCCACTCGGCGGTTGCCGCCTTCATCGCCAGCGGTATGGCCGATGTCGGATTCGGCGTGCAAACTGCAGCAGAGCGTTTCAAACTTGATTTCATTCCCCTGGCAAGAGAGCGATATTTTTTTGCGGTGAGTAACGAGGCATTGGAGCAGCCACAAATGCAAAAGGTCATTAATGTAGTGAACACCACCACTTTCCGTGAGATGGTCCAGCAGCTCGCTGGCTATGATGCCAGTAACACGGGCGAGATCCTGACCTTGCAGCAGGCGTTTGGTCCTGCGGTAAAAAAATAATGGCGACCACATCCATCGATAAACAGCAGATCACGGGTCTGATACTCGCCGGCGGTAAAGGTACGCGCATGGGTAGTGTGGACAAAGGCTTGCAAATATTTCGCGGCAAACCGATGGTGCAACACGTGCTACAACGCCTGCAACCGCAAGTTGGTAAATTGATCATCAATGCCAATCAGCATCTGGATGTGTATCAAGCACTGGGGACGCCGGTGGTTCCCGATGAAATTTCAGGATTTGCCGGGCCGCTGGCGGGACAGCACGCGGGGCTCTCGCATTGCGAGACACCGTATCTAGTGACCGCACCCTGCGACTCTCCCTTTCTACCAGCGGATCTCGTTGATAAATTATCAGAGGCACTCGTGGCTGCGAGGGCTGATATTGCTGTAGCCGTGACAGGTGTGAGTGCGACACATCAGCGACACCCGGTATTTTGTCTGCTACCCGCACATCTGAAAAATGACCTTGCCGATTATCTCGGTAAGGGTGGTCGGAAAATGGATACGTGGTTTGCAATGCATCGGCAGACTGAGGTCCACTTTGCGGATGACACGGCATTTGTCAATATGAACACCCTCACAGATTTACAAGACTGGGCAGCGCACTAAGCGATCATCTGGCTTTTCAAAGTAAACCACCCAAGAACCTTATAAGGATGCCTCCCGGAAATCAAACGATTTTTGCGTGCTGATGATTTCACTGAAGCTCTCGTCTGTTTTTTCTTTTCCTTAGTGAAGCGCTGATTGAACAAAACCGAAAATTTTTTCCGATGGATAAATTACGGTAAGTTCCTAATTTAATTGTGCCCCGCGTCGCATAGTCGTGCTGGCTCGCTATAAAACGCGCATTTGGTCAGCGTCTGCCTGGGCTTTTCCCCAACAGGATTATTCAACCTATGTTTTCTTGTAGTTTTTTTTCAATATTTTAAAGGTCTAACAGTAATTGTTTTTTTAGGAGGCTACTCATATTCGTATTGTTTGCAAGAGCATTTTTCGAATTCGGTAGCTCTTTCTCAATCACTTGCAAATCAGAAGGCTTTAAAGGTTCATTTTTTAGTATTTTCCTCACAGCAGAATCAAAAAATGATAATTTTTTTTCATAACCCGGCCCTTTGGTCTTGGGAAGAGGCTTCGTTCCTTTATGTGGATCAAGAAAGTTACGGTATGCCATCCGTAT
>SYFN01000189.1 GCA_005800405.1 Burkholderiales bacterium | reverse complement strand
GACCTTCGAAGGCCTCAAGAAAAACCTCCAACGCATCGGGTGGAATGTAGAGGTCAGTGGGTAGCTTGAACAGAGGCTCGCCGTACAGTTTTGCAAACGCGACGCGGTCAACAACGCTCGGTTCAAGGACGGCACCGGGGGCGCTGTCCAAAGCATCAGTGAAAGTCTCGGCCGCTACACTCATCAGTGGTTCTGGTATACGTAGGCGGATTGGTGCACGCGAGATTCCTGCGAGCGACGCATGTTGTCGAGATCGATAGGTTCCTTATCCCACAAGCGAGCGCGGCCCGCGCGCTGGCCCTCTTCAATGGCGGGATTTTTTTGTTTCATTTCACCGAGGAATTGCGTGAATTCGGAAACGTAGCCACTCTTCTTGATGAACCAAGCCATAACCAGACCCGCTAAAAAACGTTAAGCCGTATTTTACCCCGATTGCCTCTCATCGAATCCGCATTCCTGGCTGAGCGCCCGGCCAAGGTTCAAGAATGTAGATACCCGGATCCGTTTTTTCATCGGCGGCCGAGGCGGCGAGCACCATGCCTTCGGAAATACCGCATTTCATCTTGCGTGGTGCCAGATTGGCAACCAGTACGGTCAGCTTACCTTTCAGGTCTTCCGGTTTGTAGGACGATTTGATGCCGGAAAAGACATTGCGCAGCCGTCCTTCGCCCACATCCAGCGTGAGACGCAGCAGTTTGTCTGAACCGTCGACGTGCTCGCAATCGACAATCCTGGCGATGCGCAGATCAATTTTGGCAAAGTCATCGATGCGTATTTCCTCGGCGAGGGGTTCGATACCGGCGGACGCTGATGGTGCATCCACCTCTGCCGCAGGGGCTTCGAAGAGCTGGTCCAGCATGGCCGGCTCTACCCGCGTCATCAGGTGCGCATAGGGGCGAATTGCATGCTGGTCGGGCAAGGCCTTCGCTGCGTCATCCCAGCGTAGCGGCGCGATATTGAACAGTGATTCCACCTGAGTTGCCAACGATGGCAGCACGGGCTTCAGGTAGACGGTTAGAATCCGGAATGACTCCAGCAAGCGGCTGCAGACTTCCTGCAGTTTTGCATTGTTAGCGGGGTCTTTGGCCAGCTCCCACGGTTTATTTGCATCGACGTAGGCGTTGATGGAGTCAGCCTGCTCCATGATGATGCGCAATGCCTTGCCATAGTCGCGTGCCTCATTGAGCGCTGCTACCTCGTTACCTGCGTCTCGAAGACCAGCGAGGAAGGCATCGTCGGCACTGGCCCAGCCCATGCTCACGCGGCCCTCAAATTTTTTCGTAATGAAGCCAGCGGCGCGGCTGGCGATGTTGATGTATTTGCCGATCAGGTCGCTGTTGACACGTGCGATGAAATCTTCTGGATTGAAATCGACATCCTCAACGCGTGCGTTGAGTTTGGCTGCGATGTAGTAGCGCAGCCATTCGGAATTCATGCCGATGTCAAGGTAGCGTAGCGGCGATATGCCCGTACCGCGTGACTTCGACATTTTTTCACCACTGACCGTAATGAAGCCATGGACAAACACATTGTTCGGTACTTTCATGCCCGCGAAATGCAACATCGCAGGCCAGAACAGCGTGTGGAAATAGGTAATGTCCTTGCCTATGAAGTGATACTGCTCGGTTGATGGGTCTGCTATGAAGGCGTCGAAGTCGCGACCGATTTTGGTGAAATAATTTTTCAGCGAAGCGAGGTAACCAATCGGTGCATCCAGCCAGACATAAAAATACTTGCCCGGAGCATCAGGAATCTCAATGCCAAAGTAGGGCGCATCGCGGCTGATATCCCAGTCGCCCAATCCGCTCTCACTCTCCAGCCATTCGCGGGCCTTGTTTGCCACTTCGGGCTGCAGGCGAGAAGGATCAAGGGCCCATTGACGAAGGAACTCACCGCATTTCGGGTCCGACAGTTGAAAGAAATAATGCTCAGAAGACTTCATCATAGGCGCCGCACCTGTGAGCGTGGAGTAGGGGTTTTTCAGCTCGGTCGGGGTATATACAGCGCTGCAGGATTCGCAAGAATCTCCGTATTGATCTTTCGTACCGCACTTCGGGCATTCACCCTTGATGTAGCGATCCGGCAAAAACATATTCTTCACCGGATCAAAAAATTGCTCGACATGCCGGGTCGTGATCAGCTTCGCGTTATCACGCAAACGGCGATAGATTTCCTGAGAGAGCGCATGATTTTCTTCGCCATCGGTGGAGTGCCAATTGTCAAACGCAATATGAAAACCATCGAGATACTGTTTGCGACCCGCAGCAATATTCGCCACAAAGGCCTGCGGTGTGAGGCCCGCTTTTTCGGCAGCAATCATTATCGGAGCGCCATGCGCATCATCGGCGCACACAAAATGCACCTCGTTGTCACGCATGCGCATGAAGCGCACCCAGATATCAGCCTGAATGTACTCCATGATGTGGCCAACGTGGAATGCGCCGTTGGCATACGGCAGGGCGGTGGTAACGAAAATCTTGCGGGAATGGGCGGCGCTCATTGTTTGTGGGTGACCGAAAAAGGCGAATCACGATTTTATCAGTGACCACTCGCTCGCAGTGCTGACCTGCAATGACTGACCCCAAAAGCCGCTGATCGGCTGGCCGCTGCATTCGGAGGGGCCATTTCAGTCTCGGGAGGGCTCTTCGCCGAACCGGGTGCGACGCCCAATTCGGCAGAGGCTCTAAAATAGCGGTTTTTCCGACGGCGCCTGCGCCCTGATCATGACTGTTCGCACCCGTTTTGCCCCCAGCCCCACTGGTTATCTTCACCTTGGTGGCGCTCGCACTGCACTTTTTTCCTGGGCTTATGCCCGCCGCTTTGGCGGCACCTTCATTTTACGTATTGAAGACACCGATCTGGAGCGGTCCACGCCCGAGGCCGTGCAAGCCATTCTCGACGGCATGCAATGGCTGGGACTTGATCATGACGAAGGGCCGTTTTATCAGATGCAGCGGATGGATCGCTATCGCGAAGTGATCGGCCAAATGCTCGTGGCTGGTACGGCGTATCAATGCTATGCATCCCCGGAAGAAGTGGAGGCAATGCGAGAGCGCCAGCGTGCAGCCGGCGAAAAGCCGCGCTACGACGGTACTTGGCGCCCCGAGCCGGGCAAGGCCCTGCCCGCCATACCCGAGGGCCGACTGACAGTCGTGCGTTTCAAGAATCCACTGGACGGTGAAGTCAGTTGGGATGACGCTGTCAAAGGTACGATCACCATCTCCAACCGGGAGCTTGATGATTTTGTTATCGCCCGTCCCGATGGCACACCGACCTATAACTTTTGTGTCGTGGTAGATGATTGGGATATGAAAATCACCCATGTGATTCGCGGTGATGACCATGTCAACAATACGCCACGGCAGATCAATGTACTCAAAGCTTTGGGTGCCACGTTGCCTGTGTACGGACATGTGCCAATGATTCTGGGGGGCGATGGAGAGAAACTCTCCAAGCGCCACGGTGCAGTGAGCGTGATGGAGTATCCGGCACAGGGTTATCTGCGCGATGCCATGCTTAATTATCTGGCGCGACTGGGTTGGAGTCATGGCGATGACGAGATCTTCAGCCTTGAGCAATTCTGCAGCTGGTTCGATCTGGATCATCTGACCAAATCACCCGCACAGTTCAACCCTGAGAAGCTGGCCTGGCTGAACAATTACTACATCAAGGCCGCCGATAATGCCGAGCTGGCGCGACTGGCGATGCCTGAGCTGGAGCGAGATGGCGCACAACTTGATGGTGCCCCTTCGCTGCCTGAGGTCATTGGATTGCTCAAGGACCGCGCTACAACCGTCAATGAACTGGCCGACGCCGCGATGCTTTTTTATCGCGAGCCCAAGCCTGACCCGGTTTTGCTTGTGCAGCATCTGACCGATACTGCGCGTATCGCGCTCCAGCAGTTCACCCGTGCAGCGGCGGATATTGACTGGACCCGCGAAGCCATCAGCGCATTGATGAAGCAAGTGCTGGCCGACTGTCAGCTGAAAATGCCGCAGCTGGCCATGCCCCTGCGACTATTGGTCACCGGGCAGCCACAGACGCCGTCGGTTGATGCCGTGCTATTCCTTTTCGGGCGGGACAAGGTGCTCTCACGCCTGAATGCCGGTCTGGCTTAGCGTGGCTGTAGCGATTTACAGGGGGCAAAAGATTCGGCTATAATCCCGCTTTTGCCGCACATGGGGGTATAGCT
>SYFN01000188.1 GCA_005800405.1 Burkholderiales bacterium | reverse complement strand
GGTTTTCAGACATGTCAACAGTCCTTGACCGGACGGGTGTCGACCAGTGAACCAGGCAGGAAGGCACGAATGCCATTGGTCAGAACGGTCAGACCACCTTTGACCTTGCCGCTGACAGTACCAGTCACCAACTCACCCGACTCCATCGCTTTTTCGAGCGAGAGCCAGCTTGCAAGGCGCTTTGCCTTGTCACGCGAGAGGATGGTGTCACCGAAACCATTTTCGAGCGACTCGATGGCAACAGAGATGAAGTCACCAACATTGACTTCGAGCTCACCATTGTCATTCTTGAATTCTTCGATGGGGATGAACGCTTCGGACTTCAGCCCGGCGTTAACGATCACGAAATTGTGGTCAAGGCGAACGATTTCGGCCGAGATGACCTCTCCAGAGCGCAAATCCTGGCGCTGCAGCGATTCAGCAAATAACGCGGCAAAGCTTTCCATGCTGGAAAATGCGGGTGATTGAGTAGCAGTAGACATAAATTAGGGAAGTTATCCAACCAAAGCGGAATTGCCGGGGCAGGGTTAGGTTTTTCACCACCTCATGACGCGTTGCGCATCAGGAGGCACCGGGTAAAGCATTTACTGCGTAACTGGCTGATACCAGCCAAGTACTTTTTCGACCGCCTGCTCGATGGATATATTTGATGTGTCGAGCAAATGAGCGCCTTCGGCGGGCTTCAGAGGAGCTACGGCACGTTCGGTATCGCGCGCATCGCGCTCTCGCAAATCCTGCAAAATGGCCTGCATACTAGCAGAAAAACCTCTGCCAATCAATTGCTTATAGCGTCTGTCGGCACGAGCTTCAACGCTCGCAGTCAGAAAAACCTTCAGATCGGCGTCCGGAAAAATCACGGTACCCATATCTCGGCCATCCGCGACCAGACCGGGCGCCCGACGAAAACCATGCTGCAGATCCACCAGCGCGCTGCGCGCGCCCTGCAGTGTCGCGATCCGAGAAGCTGCAACGCCGACGGCTTCGGCGCGAATCGCGTCAGCCACCTCACGTCCAGAGAGAAGTATGCGTTCACCCTCAAAACTGACATCCAGCCCTGCCGCAATGCGGGCCAGCCCCGGCTCGTCGCCGAGATCCATGCCCGACTCGGCGGCCGCCAGTGCCGTGAGGCGATAAAGCGCGCCCGAATCCAGAAAGGCGAAACCGAGGGTCTGCGCAACGCGGCTCGCGACCGTGCCCTTGCCCGAGGCCGTTGGGCCATCAATGGTGATCACGGGGATGGAGTTCATGGGGATTCAGTCGTGTTGAACAATGCCGGCAAACGCCTCGAAGTAATCGGGGAAGGTCTTGGCCACGCAGCCCGCATCGTTGATGCATACCGACGTTCCCTTGCGCGCGACACCATCCAGGCTCGCGAGCGAAAAGCACATGGCCATTCGGTGGTCATCATAGGTGTCAATGGTCGCGGGCTGCAGAAGGGCGGGGGGTGTGACCTGCAGGTAGTCGCTGCCTTCCTCCACCACCGCGCCAAGCTTGCGCAGCTCGGTCGCCATGGCGCTGAGCCGGTCGGTCTCCTTCACGCGCCAGCTGCCGATATTGCGCAAGATGCTAGTCCCTTCAGCATACAAGGCGCAGACCGCAATCGTCATTGCAGCATCGGGAATGTGATTGAAATCGGCATCAATGGCTTTCAGCGCGCCGCCCGAGCGCACTTCAATCCAGTTCTCGCCCATCGTGATGTGCGCACCCATGCGCTCCAGCGCTTCTACAAATCGCACATCACCTTGAATACTGGATTTACCCACGCCCTCGACCCGGACCGGACCACCAGCAATCGCGCCCGAAGCGAGGAAATAGGATGCCGACGATGCGTCCCCCTCGACGTGCAGCAATCCCGGACTCTGATATTTCTGCCCGGGCGCAATACGAAACGCCGCCCAACCATCACGGTCCACCGCCACACCGAAACGCTGCATGAGGTTCAAAGTAATTTCGATGTACGGCTTGGAAATCAGCTCGCCCACCACATCGATGCGCAACGCATAGTCGCGCGCAATCAATGGTGAGGCCATCAGCAGCGCCGTCAGAAACTGGCTAGACACATTCCCGCGCACCTGCATGGCCTGGGGATGCAGATCGCCCACATGAATACGCAGAGGCGGGAAGCCCGGCTGACCGATGTAATCAATGCGCGCCCCTGCGTCATTGAGCGCATCCACCAGATCACCAATAGGCCGCTCATGCATGCGTGGCACACCGTGCACGGTGTAATCACCACCGATGGCCGCCAGTGCTGCGGTCAACGGACGAATCGCCGTACCTGCATTGCCCATGAACAGATCAGCGGATTGCACGGGGAATCGTCCGGCAACACCAGTGACAACATAGTCCTGACTCTGGCCGTGCTGCTGCCATGGCACACCGAGCTTTTGCAATGCGGCGAGCATGACCTGGGTATCGTCCGAAGACAAAAGCTCCCGAATCTCGGTCGTGCCACTGGCGAGCGCCGACAGCAGCAGCATACGATTGGAAATACTTTTTGATCCGGGTAGTCTGACGACACCACGCGCAACAGATCCCGGCGTCAGCACCAACTCATGAGGATAGGTTTTCATGACATCAGTCTCCGCCCTGCTCAAATGATCGCACCTGCTCGGCTGCTTCAATCGCAGCGATCCATGCCCGTCGCGCTGCCTGCGCGCTTCCGAATGTTTTTTCCAATCCGGGACCATCGCCCTGATCGAGCAAGGCGCGAATATGGCCCAGCTGAGCCATGTAGGCGTCCAATTCATCGAGCAAGGCGGTACGATTGGCCAGCGCAATATCGCGCCACATTTCCGGCGACGAACCCGCAATCCGCGTGAAGTCGCGAAATCCACTGGCTGCATATTGAAACAGCCTTGCCGCATCCGGACGAGCCGCTATGTCGGCTACCAGCGTGTAGGCGAGCAAGTGAGGCAAATGACTGACTGCCGCAAATACGGCATCATGTTCTTCGGCGGTGAGATGATGAACAAGCGCACCGCAACGCTGCCAGGCGTCGGTTACGCGATCAACCGCAGCCGCTGGATTTTCGGGTAAAGCTGTGAGGATGATTTTTTTGCCGATATACAGATCAGACAACGCCGCCTCAGGACCGTTTTGCTCACGCCCTGCGATCGGGTGACCTGGTACAAACTGATGAATCTTGCTGCCCAACGCAGCGCGAGCCGCAGCAACCACATCGGTCTTGGTGCTACCGGCATCGGTGACCACCGTATCTGGCTGCAAATGCGGCGCAATGGCTTGCAGGAGTGCGGGGGTTTGCGCGACAGGCGCTGCAATCAACACCAGATCAGCGCCGGCTACTGCCTGCGCCACATGCTCAGTGTGGCTGTCAATGATGCTGAGTTCAGCCGCTCGTAACAGGGTCTCACGTCGTCGACCCACACCAACCGCTTCATCGACAGCACCTGATTTTTTCAGGGCCAGTGCGAATGAGCCACCAATCAAGCCAACGCCAAATATGGCGATTTTTTTAAAAGCGGCCATGATCAGGCAAGCACAGATTTCAGCGCAACAATAAAGGCTTCATTTTCTTCCGGCAGACCAATCGATACACGCAGCCATTGCGGCAAACCATAATTTCCAACGGGTCGCACGATGATTCCCTGCTTGAGCAATGCCAGGTTGACTCTAGCGCCAGCATTTTCGTCATCACCCGCGCAGAACAACACAAAGTTACCGACCGAGGGTACATACGTAATACCCATCTGATCAAAAGACGCTGTCAGCTGGTGATAGCCTTGCGCATTGATCTCTGCACTCTTCGCAAGAAATGCTTCATCCTGCAAGGCGGCAATCGCTGCCGCTTGCGCGAGTGAATTCACATTGAATGGCTGCCGCAGCCGATTCATCAGATCCGTCAAGCCTGGCTGCGCAATGCCAAAACCAATACGCAAACCGGCAAGGCCATACGCTTTCGAAAAACTGCGCGAGACAATCAGGTTGAGGTGCTGCGCGACCCATACAAAAGCATCATAGCGCTGCAAGGGCGGCAGATATTCGGTATACGCCTCATCCAAAACAATAACGACATGAGACGGTACCGAGCGTATGAACGCAGCAATCTGCTCGCCATCAATAAAGGTACCAGTGGGGTTATTTGGGTTGGCAACAAAAACCAGACGCGTATCCTCAGTGATCGCTGCGCGCATGACCGGCAGATCGTGACCGAAATCTTTTGCGGCAACCACAATCGCGCGCGCGCCAATGGCCTGCGTAGCCAGCGGGTAGGCAGCAAAGCAATACTGCGAATACACCACGCTTTGTCCGGGAGAGACCAGCGAACGTGCCGCCAACTCAAGAATATCGTTACTGCCATTACCGAGC
>SYFN01000187.1 GCA_005800405.1 Burkholderiales bacterium | reverse complement strand
TCGCGCATGGCGGGCGTGATGCCAACCAGCTTTTCATCGGCAGCGGCCATATCCGAAAGCCAATCGCCAAACACCTGCGTGTAGGTCATCTTGCCGGCAGTGACGGGCTTAATACCTTCACTGGGATTGAATTTGCCAGGGCCATGGTAGAGCACTGGATCGGCTTCGGCCAGTTTGTAACCTTGCCCTTTTTTCGTGACCACGTGCAGAAACTGTGGACCCTCAAGATTTTTCAGGTTTTGCAGCGTTGGTATGAGCGAATCAAGATCATGTCCGTCGATAGGACCGATGTAATTAAGTCCGAACTCTTCGAACAGCGTGGCTGGCACCAGCATGCCTTTCGCATGTTCTTCAAAACGTTTTGCGAGCTCAATCATGGAGGGCGGCAGCATAGATTTGCCGACGTTTTTGGCAGCCGCATAAAACTTGCCGGACATCAGCCTAGCCAGATACCGATTGAGCGCACCCACAGGCGGCGAGATGGACATGTCATTATCGTTGAGAACAACGAGCATCTTGATGTCATCGTAAATTCCCACGTTGTTCAGCGCTTCGAACGCCATACCTGCAGTCATCGCGCCATCACCGATGACTGCAACTGAATGACGATCTTCATGTTTGGTGCGTGCGGCGAGTGCCATGCCCAGCGCCGCAGATATGGAGGTAGAAGAATGCGCAGTGCCGAAAGTATCGTAGGGATTTTCGTCACGCCGCGGAAAACCGGACAGGCCGTGCTGCTGACGCAGCGATGGCATGCGATCGCGCCGTCCGGTCAGTATCTTGTGCGGATAAGTTTGATGCCCGACGTCCCAGACGATACGGTCTTCCGGCGTGTTGAAAACATAGTGCAACGCAATCGTGAGCTCGACAGTGCCGAGATTGGACGACAAATGTCCGCCGGTCTTGGATACTGACTCCAGAAGATAGGTGCGCAACTGATCGGCGACCGTTTTGAGTTCAGCGCGCGACAAACTGCGCAGCGCGGCAGGATCATTGATTTGTTTTAATAAGTCCATAATGGGTGTCTCAGGTTTTTCTGTGCACGATCAGATCGGCCAAGCTCTTTAGCCGCTGCGCGCCATCCCCAAATGGCGCGAGTGCACGGTGGGCATCCTGCCGCAACTTCTCTGCCAGAGCAAGCGACTCATCATGGCCCAGTATGGATACATAGGTGGGTTTGTTATCCGCTGCATCCTTGCCCGCCGTCTTGCCGAGCGTGGCCGAGTCGGCAGTGGCATCCAGAATATCGTCGACCACCTGGAACGCCAAACCAATCGCGGCAGCATAGGCGCGCAGAGCGTCGACTTCTGAAGAGCTCAGGGTTTTACCTGCCATCGCGCCAAGCATTACAGAGGCCTCAAGCAGAGCACCTGTTTTGAGTCTGTGCATCTGCTCCAGTTCCGCCAACGACAACACCAGGCCGACCGAGGCCAGATCAATCGCCTGCCCACCGCACATGCCCAAAGATCCAGCAGCGCGGGCGAGCGTTTCCAAAATAGCAACTTTGCGTTCCGCGTCAAGCGCGGCGCCCGCCAGCACTGCAAAGGCTTGCGACTGCAATGCATCACCCACCAGCAAGGCCATAGCTTCATCGTATTTTTTATGCACGGTGGGCTTGCCGCGGCGCAGATCATCGTCGTCCATGCACGGCATATCGTCGTGCACGAGCGAGTACGCGTGAATCATTTCGACCGCAGCCGCCGAACGCATCACCGCATCACGCGGGGCATCAAATAACTCGCCGGCCGCAAATGACAACAAGGGTCGCACGCGTTTGCCACCGTCGAGCACCGCGTACTGCATCGCCTCGTGCAGACGCTGGGGCGGCTGAGTCACCGGCGGCAGAAAAGACAGTAACACGCCTTCCATGTCGGCCTGCACGGTAGCGCGCCAGGTGGCGAAATCCGAACTCATTCGTCGTCCTCTTCTTCCTCATCGTCGTCGCCCTCGGTGGCGAATGGTTTGAGCATCTCACCCTCGAGCACTTTGACCTGCTTCTCGATGCGCTCCAGCTGCGCGGCGCAGTACTGAACCAGCTCGGAGCCACGCTTGTAAGCGGCAACGGAGACTTCCAGAGGCAGCTCGCCTGATTCCATTTTTGCAACCAGTTGTTCAAGTTCGGCCATCGCAGCCTCAAACGAAACGGGGGCGGGTTCGGCAGCAGGTTTTTTAGGCATGACACAGGTCCTGGAAAGGGGTCCTTATTTTAGTGCAAGCGATTTCCCATACACGAGAATACGCGCCTTGCATGCACTGAAACGACTTAAATAATTGTCAAATAAATATGTTGAATAACAAAAAACTATCGTGAAACTTGGCCGATCCAGTCCCAAGCGTCATGAAAAAGACGCAAGCAAGCCTTGTTTTTTCGTCTATTCCACCCGGGACTGAGCCCCCGGGTATAATCTTTCTCTAGTCCGAAAAAGTACTGTTTTGTTTCGATTGAATAGGTTTTTGCGGACTCTTTCTCTCTTAGGTTGGTGAAAATTAATTTGGGGGTGGGGATGTCCGATCTGGCCAGTCTCGCAAAACTCGCGCGATCCACTGCGCAACTTCCGGTAGGCGTTTATTTCGATGACGCTCTGCTGCAAAAAGAAAAAAAGCAGCTTTTCCAGCAAAGTCCGCAGTATGCAGGCCACCGGCTGATGGTACCCAATGTAGGCGACTATGCAGCGCTGCCTTGGGAAAACGAAGGTCGCATTCTGGTTCGTAACTCACAAGGTATCGAACTGATGTCGAACGTGTGCCGCCATCGTCAGGCGAAAATGCTCAGTGCCCGCGGCCACGCAGACAACATCGTTTGTCCTTTGCATCGTTGGACCTACGACCTCAAAGGCGAACTGATCGGCGCGCCGCATTTCGGCGAGACCCCTTGTCTGAATTTGTCGACCACGCCACTACAGCAATGGAACAGCCTGCTATTCGAAAACAATGGTGTGGATGTCGCCGCACTGATGAAAACCATGTCGGTGACCAAAGACCTCGATTTCGAAGGTTACATGCTCGATCACATCGAGGTCCACGAATGCGACTACAACTGGAAAACCTTCGTCGAGGTGTATCTCGAGGATTATCACGTCGAGCCTTTCCATCCTGGCCTCGGCAGTTTTGTCAGCTGCAATGATCTACGCTGGGAACTGGGCGAGGGTTATAGCGTGCAAACCGTCGGTGTCAACGCGGCACTGGCAAAGTCGGGCTCGCCGGTCTATCGACGCTGGCAGGAAGAAGTGCTGCGCTACCGTAACGGCGAAGCACCTCCCTTTGGCGCAATCTGGCTGACGCTCTACCCCAACATCATGATCGAGTGGTATCCGCATGTGCTGGTGGTATCCACACTCTGGCCCAAAGACCCGCAAAAAACCACCAACGTCGTGGAGTTTTACTATCCCGAGGAGATCGTACTGTTCGAACGAGACTTCGTCGCTGCCGAACGAGCCGCCTACATGGAAACCTGCGTGGAGGACGATGAAATCGCTTTGCGCATGGATGCGGGCCGTCGCATTCTGGTCGACCGCGAAGTCAATGAAGTCGGGCCTTATCAGTCACCGATGGAAGACGGCATGCAGCATTTCCACGAGTGGTATCGCAGCAAAATCGCACTGTGACCTGCGCAGTGACCGATGCATTGATCCATCACGTGATCCCTGCAAGCGATATCCTGACATCTCTCCGCTAAACCGGGAGCGTCCGCATGCAATCGCTGTGGATGCTCTTTGCCAGCTTTGTGTTTGCCATCATGGGCGTTTGCGTGAAGCTGGCTTCGGCAACCTCATCCACCTCCGAAATCGTCATGTGCCGCGGCTTGGTTGGCATGCTGCTTATCGCAGGTTTCGCTCGTTTGCAGCGAGTGTGTTTGCGCACCAAGCTGCCGTGGCATCATGCATGGCGCGGCCTGGTCGGCGTCACCGCACTCTGGTTATGGTTCTTTGCGATCGGTCAGCTACCACTGGCGACTGCGATGACACTCAATTACATGGCGCCGATCTGGATCGCCGCGATTGTCTTTACACTGGGCTGGTGGCATAAACAACGCCGCTTCGAGTGGGGACTGGCGGCTGCGATCATCACCAGCTTTGCTGGTGTCGCACTGCTGCTCAAACCCACGATCCACGCTGATCAGTGGCTGGGCGGCCTGCTTGCGCTGATTTCGGGTTTTCTGTCGGCGCTGGCGTACATTCAAGTTAAAAAACTTGACCAACTGGGTGAGCCGGAATATCGGGTGGTGTTTTATTTTTCAGTGAGTGGCGTCATCGCCGGACTACTGAGTGGACTGACAGATAGCTATCTGCGCACTGGCGAATTTTACATTTTGCATACGCTAAGCAGCACTGATTTTCTGCTGCTGGGATCCATAGGCCTGACAGCGACCATTGCACAGATGGCGATGACCCGCGCCTACCGACTGAGTGCGATGCTAGTGACGGCCAATCTGCAATACACAGGTATTGTGTTCTCCAGCATCTGGGGCATTCTGATCTAGGGCGATCGTCTGTCGCTCTCCGGATGGCTAGGTATCGTGATCATTCTGATCAGCGGTGTCGCGGCCACTTTTTATAATGTACGCGGCAGTATCAAGACTGCAGGTAGATGATCTGATTTATCACCGAGGAGAACCGGATGTCGTACACCACACTGATCTCAGTGACCGAGCTTCAACCGCATCTGGATGATCCTGCGTTCGTGATACTTGATTGTCGTGGTGAGCTGACCGATCCACATGCTGGCGCCGCAGCATTCGCTCTCGGACATCTGCCGGGCGCTCAGCATGCTGATTCGGATGTGCATCTGTCTGACAAGTCACCCGGTAAAGATGGCTCCTTTCGCGGCCGGCATCCGCTACCTTCACCTGAGCGCTTCATTCAAACGCTGCGGCACTGGGGCGTCCATCCGCACTCGCAAGTGATTGTCTATGACGGGCATGGTGGCATGTTTGCGTCGCGCGTCTGGTGGATGCTGCGCTGGGTGGGACACGCTGAGGTTGCATTACTGGATGGTGGTCTGCCGGCATGGCAGGCAGCAGGTGGCGCTATAACGTCCGAGCTCATCACCAAACCACCCGGCAGCATTACGCTGCAAGTAGCGTTGGTACGCACGGTATCGGCTGACGATGTTCTGGCCAACCTCGACACAAAAAAAGCTATCGTATTGGACGCACGTGCCAATGATCGTTTTCTCGGAGAGAATGAAACGATAGACCCTGTCGCTGGACACATACCGGGTGCCCGAAACCGCATGTTCAAAGATAATTTGCAGCCCGATGGTTGCTTCAAACCTGCTGAAGTCTTGCGCGCAGAGTTTAGTGCGCTGATACGCAACCCTGAGTCCACGATCGCACAATGTGGTTCAGGCATATCGGCTTGCCACAATTTGCTGGCGATGGAAATTGCAGGCTTGCCCGGCGCGGCCTTGTATCCGGGTTCCTGGAGCGAGTGGTCATCAGATCCGTCGCGACCAGTAGCAATCGGAGCCGAATGATCTCAGCCACATTGATGGCTGCCTGAACTCAATGTAAATGAAAACGATGCGTCAGCACCAGCACGATGCCCACGCCTAGCGCAATCAACACAAACTGCGGAATTGATTCCCGCAAGGTTGCCCGCCGCTGCATCTGCGGCATCAGATCGCTGACAGCGATATAAATGAAACCTGATGACGCCAGCACCAGCACGTAGGGAATCAAGTGCATGCCGTCGCCCAGCATGTAGTAACCGACCAGCCCGCCGACGACCGCCATCAGACTGCAGATCAGGTTGTACACATACGCTCGTACTTTGCTGATGCCGGCGTTGAGCAATACGATGAAATCACCGATCTCCTGGGGAATTTCGTGTGCGATGATGGCCAGCGCCGTGATGATGCCCAGCTTGGGATCGGCCAGAAAAGCAGCCGCAATCAGAATACCATCGGTGAAATTGTGCAACCCGTCACCGATTAGAATCATCCAGCCGGATTTACCAGCTTCATGCGCATCATGCCCATGCTCGTGATCATGACCATCGCCCTCGTAGTGATGCGAGTGACGCAGGATGGCGAACTTCTCCAACAGGAAAAATCCGAGCAAGCCGGCCAGCAGCGTCGCAAACAGTGCGTGAATATTGGCTTCGGACTCGAAGGCCTCAGGCAGAGCATTTAATAGCGAGGTCGACAGCATGATACCGACCGACAGGCTGACCATACGCTCCACCATCTTTGAGAGCAGGCTGTACGACAGGAAAGCGGCAGCGGAAATGCTGATTACCCCCGCGAGTACGGTGGCCAGCAAAATAGAGGTTAGCGTTGGGTTAATTTTGAAATCCCGATTAGTCTGAAAAGCCTCGCGATTAGACCATAGCCGGCGGGGCCGGAGCAATTCGTCAGAGAACGGAGTAAGCCACTCAGTGGGCCACTTCCCAATTGGCACCGCAGCCCACATCCGCCACCAGCGGTACTTTCAGCTGCGCCACACCAGCCATCAACTGGGGTAGTCTCTCCCTCACGATGGCGATTTCGTGATCAGGTACTTCCAGCACCAGCTCGTCATGCACTTGCATCACCATGCGCGCACCTAACTGGTCGGCATCCAGCCATTTCTGAGAGATTTCGGCCAGAGTGCCGTTCTCTTTCAGGGTGGTGATGGCCGCGTCAACGCGGTCGCGCAGCGCCTGACCGGCCTCGTCGTTGCGGAAGG
>SYFN01000186.1 GCA_005800405.1 Burkholderiales bacterium | reverse complement strand
GCAGCGGAACAATCCGCTTAAAGCGGATAAATTCGCAGCGTTTTTAACAAACTTTTAAAATAATTGCCCAAAAATTAGGCAGTTCAAAAATTGCTGAGTAAAGTTCCTTGTAAAAGGGATTTGTTCAGCGCTTCCCTAATACGCTTATTGGTGCGTTTTGCACCAAATTTGCGCACCTCGATACTCCAGCGCCCCTTGAGAGGGCGCTCTCCGCTGCAAGTGGATGCCACCCTATACTCAGGCATGGCATACAAACTGCTATCGCAGACTGTGCGCTGTAAACTCAAAGCACTGGATACCTCGCACAAACCACTGAATACAATTGACACCGCAGCCAAGCGGCGAGAAGCGATGAGACATGTGGTCAATCAAGCAGGCCTGTCTGCAAACAGCCCCAACCAAACGACGGGTCGCGGTCATTGGCGGGCAACGCTCAAACTCGGATTCGAACGCGCGGGTGAGACCACACGGCTGATCCATCGACAACATACGGGTCCACTACGCGTACAAAAACCCCTCTACCCCGAACATCCTTCTACCTGTCACGCCATCATCATTCATCCGCCCGGCGGTGTCGTGGGTGGTGACGAGTTACACATGCAATTCAATCTCGAGCCAAATGCACGTGCTCTTCTGTCGACTCCGGGTGCTGCGAAATGGTATCGCGCGAACGGCCATCGATCACGACAGCAGATGCGTATTCGAGTCGCTGCCAGCGCCGCACTGGAATGGCTGCCACAGGAAACGATACTCTTCAATGCAGCCGATGTCATATTGGACAGCATCATCGATCTCGATACTGATGCGAGGTATATCGGCTGCGAGATCCTGTGCTTCGGACGCAAGGCCTCTGGCGAAACTTTCGATCGAGGGCAAGTGCAACAATCCATGTTGATACGAAAAGAAGGAAAACCGCTCTGGCTGGAACAAGGCATACTCGCCGCTAGTGGTCGACAGATGCGAAGCCCGCTGGGACTAGGTTGCCACAGTGTCTGCGCGAGCCTGATTGCAGTCGGCAGTGCTGGCAATTCGGGATTGCTTGACGCAGTGCGTGAACAGTGTGCTGAAAGCAGCGATGGTCACGGACAATTCGGCGTGACACAAATGAAATCTGTGATCATCGTGCGTCATCTCGGCGACAACAGCGAAGTGGCACGACGGGTTATGATCGCTGCATGGCAGGTGCTGCGCCCCGCCTTGCTTGGCCGCGAGGCCGCCGTACCGCGAATCTGGAACACCTGACATTCAAGCAAAACCATTGCACCACCGATGAGGAAAGATCATGCATCTCACACCCCGGGAAAAGGACAAGCTCCTGATTTTTACGGCAGCTCTGCTGGCAGAGCGTCGCCGCGCTCGTGGCCTGAAGCTCAACCATCCCGAAGCGGTTGCGCTGATCACGGCAGCCATCATGGAGGGGGCTCGCGATGGCAAGACCGTGGCCGAGCTGATGTCAGCCGGAACACAAATACTCACCTGTCAGGATGTCATGGAAGGTGTGGCCGACATGATTCCCGATATTCAGGTCGAGGCGACCTTTCCCGATGGGACCAAGCTGGTCACGGTTCATCATCCGATCCCCTGAACCCGCTAGCGCAAACAACGGAGAACCCCATGATTCCAGGTGAAATGCTGATAGAAGACGGCGAGATTGCACTGAACCTCGGCGGCAAAACCCTTATGCTGACCGTTGCCAACAGTGGTGACCGACCGATACAGGTAGGTTCGCATTTTCATTTTTACGAAACCAATCCCGCGCTGAAATTTGATCGTGCCGCTGCGTATGGCATGCGACTGAACATTGCCGCAGGCACTGCCGTGCGTTTTGAGCCAGGCCAGGAACGCACTATCGAGTTGGTTGCGCTCGCTGGCGAGCGCAAGGTTTACGGCTTCAATGGTAAGGTGATGGGGAAACTGAAAGAAGGTGACGTATGAGCACGATCTCACGGAAAGCCTACGCTGAAATGTTTGGCCCGACAACGGGCGACCGCCTTCGTCTGGCCGATACGAGTCTCTTCATCGAAATAGAAAAGGATTACACCACTTACGGTGAAGAAGTGAAATTTGGTGGCGGAAAAGTCATTCGTGACGGCATGGGGCAATCGCAGCGAGCGCACGCCGACGTGATGGATACCGTGATTACCAATGCGGTCATTCTCGATCATTGGGGTATCGTGAAAGCGGACATCGGCATCAAATCGGGTCGCATTGCCGGTATCGGCAAAGCAGGTAATCCGGATATACAACCGGATGTCACGCTTGCGATCGGCGGTGCGACCGAAATCATCGCTGGCGAAGGCATGATCGTGACAGCGGGTGGTATTGATTCGCATATTCACTTCATCTGCCCGCAGCAAATCGAAGAGGCACTGATGTCGGGTGTGACCACCATGATCGGTGGCGGAACCGGTCCTGCCGTAGGTACAGCAGCGACCACATGCACGCCCGGTCCCTGGCATATTCACGCGATGCTGGCAGCAGCCGACGCGTTTCCGATGAACCTTGGGTTTCTGGGCAAGGGCAATGTCAGCACGCCTCTGCCGCTGGAAGAACAGATTCGTGCCGGCGCCAGCGGCCTCAAGCTCCATGAAGATTGGGGTACCACGCCAGCCGCAATCGATAACTGCCTGTCAGTCGCCGACAACATGGATATACAGGTCGCCATTCACACCGATACGCTTAATGAAGCCGGCTTCCTGGAACACACACTAGCGGCATTCAAAGACCGCACCATTCATACCTTCCATACCGAAG
>SYFN01000185.1 GCA_005800405.1 Burkholderiales bacterium | reverse complement strand
GTATCTTCAGCCAGCAGGGTCAGCTGTATGAGCCTGTCGATAAAGATCAGGTCAGCTACTACCGTGAAGATAAAGCCGGACAGATACTGCAAGAGGGCATTAACGAAGCGGGTGCGATGAGTTCCTGGATCGCTGCTGCCACTTCGTACTCAACTAACAATCGGGCGATGATCCCGTTTTATATTTTCTACTCGATGTTTGGCATGCAGCGTATCGGTGATCTCGCATGGGCTGCTGGTGACATGCGTGCGCGTGGCTTCCTGCTGGGCGGTACCTCAGGCCGTACAACGCTCAACGGTGAAGGTTTGCAGCATGAGGACGGTCACAGCCATGTGATAGCATCCACTATTCCAAACTGTATGCCCTACGACCCCACGTTTTCGCATGAGCTCGCGGTCATCATGCACGATGGCCTCAAGCGCATGATTGAAAAGCAGGAGGATGTTTTCTATTACATCACCCTGATGAATGAGAACTACAGTCATCCAGGTCTCAAGCCAGGTCAGGAAGAAGGCATCCTGAAAGGCATGTACCTGCTGAGGCCCTCGACAGTCAAAAAAGCAAAGCAGCGGGTGCAGCTGATGGGTTCGGGCACCATCCTGCGTGAAGTGATTGCTGCCGCCGAATTGCTCGAAAAAGACTGGGACGTCGCTGCCGATATCTGGTCCGCGCCCTCATTCACCTCGCTTGCGCGCGATGGACAGGATGCCGAGCGCTGGAATCTTTTGAACCCTACCGCGAAAAAGCCTCGCACGCCTTTTGTCACGCAATCGCTGCAAGTCAGCGAAGGGCCGATCATTGCGGCCACCGACTATATGCGAACCTATGCAGAGCAGATCCGTGCGTTCATACCGGTGGGTCGATCATACAAAGTTCTGGGCACGGATGGTTTTGGCCGATCCGACACCCGAGCAAAATTGCGGGAGTTCTTCGAGGTAAATCGTTATTTTGTCGCTGTGGCAGCGCTCAAGTCATTGGCCGATGTCGGCGGCATTGATGCGTCGATTGTGGAAAAGGCCATTGAAAAATACAGATTGGATCCGAACAAACCGAATCCCGTGACTATATAAAATCTAATACTGAAGATATGGTTTGATTTCATTTTAAAAGTTGGTGGCGATGAGCGAAGGTATGGCCTGAATTCTGTTGTCATTGATTTGGTCGCATCAAAAAAATAAACTGGGGGTGGCTATGCGGCTATTTGAGATCAAAATGCCTGAGATGGGGAATTTCGGAGAGGTTGTTGTTACTGAGGTGCTGATTCAAGCGAAGCATCGTGTCGCTTTCGATCAGCCCTTGATTACCATCGAAACCGAGATGGCAATCATGCAAATACCTAGCCCTCGATCGGGCGTTGTGCACGAGATCAAAGTTGGCACGGGTGACAAGTTGATCGCGGGATCCCTGCTCGTTGTGCTCCGCGAGGCAACGGCAGAAGACATCGTCGCCAGCGACCTGGTCCCGACGAAGGTACCCTTCATTGGAGATTTTCGCCATCTTATCTCCCTCAAGGTAATTGAACTGCTGGTACGTGTGGGTGATGAAGTGCAGCGCGGACAATCACTGGTCACTTTGGAAGCGGACGAATTTCTCATCGAGGTACCAAGTGAATACACCGGTATCGTTCGCGAGATGAAGGTAAAACTGCGTGACCGGATTTCGCCGGGTGGCATTATTCTGATGATTGAAGAAACGCAAGACGCTGCATAGTCTTTGCAGGTGAATGGCCATCTAAAAGTCATGGCAGCGACTGTTTAAAAAATAGGAAAAGCGGAGCAACAGCATGAGCCAAGTAGAAATCAAAGTACCTGACATCGGCGATTTCAAGGAAGTCGAAGTCATTGAGCTATTCGTCAAACCGGGTGATACCGTCAAAGCTGAACAGTCTCTGATCACGGTGGAATCCGACAAAGCGAGCATGGAAATTCCCAGCAGTCATGCTGGAGTGGTCAGAGAATTGAAAGTCAAGATTGGTGACAAGGTTGCCGAGGGATCTTTGATTCTGATGCTGGATGCGGATACAGCGGCTGCGGTACCAGCACCAGCAACAGCACCAGCAGCGCAGGCACCTGCGCCATTACCCGCAGCGCCAGCGCCGGCACCGCAGCCAGCTCCCATGCCTCCGGCAGTCATCTCCGCAGTAACCGATAATGGCAATGGACAAAAGCCGCATGCCTCGCCATCGGTGCGCAAATTCGCCCGCGAGCTCGGAGTTGAACTGTTGCGAGTCAGTGGTACCGGTCCGAAGGGCAGAATATTGCTCGAAGATGTTCAGGGTTTTGTCAAAGGCGTGATGTCAGGCGGCAGCGCTGCGCCTGCACCGGGCGGCGGTGGTGGTGGTATGGGTATGTCGCTGTTGCCCTGGCCATCGCTGGACTTCAGTAAATTCGGTGACACTGAATTGCAGCCACTCTCGCGTATCAAGAAAATCAGCGGACCGAACTTGCACCGTAACTGGGTCATGATCCCGCATGTGACGCAGTTCGATGATGCTGACATTACCGAACTCGAAGAATTCCGCAAGAGTGCCAACGAATCCCTGGCGAAATCCGGCGTCAAGCTCACCATGCTGGCGTTCGCGATCAAGGCAAGTGTCTCGGCTTTGAAAAAATTCCCAGCTTTTAATGCATCGCTGGATGCGAACGGTGAAAACCTGATTCTCAAGCACTATTACCACATTGGTTTTGCAGCAGATACGCCAAACGGGCTGGTCGTACCCGTAGTGAAAAATGCCGACAAAAAAGGGATTGCCGAGATCGCGAAAGAAATGGCAGAACTCTCTGCGCAGGCGCGCGACGGCAAACTCAAACCGGCCGATATGCAGGGCGCAAACTTCACGATTTCATCGCTCGGTGGCATTGGGGGTATTAAGTTCACCCCTATTATCAATGCCCCTGAAGTGGCGATTCTCGGCTTGTCGAAGTCGGCTATTCAGCCTGTCTGGGACGGCAAGCAGTTCGCACCGCGCCTGATCATGCCGCTGTCATTGTCGTATGACCATCGCGTCATTGATGGCGCCATGGGCGCGCGTTTCATCGTTTATCTCGGTGAAGTGCTGGCAGATATGCGCAAGACTTTGCTCTAACTCACCACGATGACTACTTGCGTTGTCGTCAAAAAAAATGATGAAATTGCGATTGCCGCAGACTCACTGGTGACTTTCGGTGATACCCGGCTCTCGCAAGGCTATGAAGCCAATGACAAGATTTTCATGGTGGGGCAGTCGTATGTTTCGTTGGCAGGTACCACCGCGCATTTTCCTGTATTGAAAAAACTGCTGACGGACATGGGTGAGGAATGTCGGCTTTCGACCCGCGAGCGGGTGTTCGAGACCTTCACTCGCGTTCACCAGATATTGAAAGATAAATACTTCCTCAACACCAAAGAGGAAGAAGACGATCCCTACGAGTCCTCACAGATCACCGCACTGATTGCCAATCCGCACGGTATTTTTGGTGTGTATTCCTACCGCGAAGTCTTCAGCTTCGATCGCTTCTGGACAATTGGTAGTGGCAAGACCTTTGCTTTGGGCGCGATGTATGCCGCGTATGCAT
>SYFN01000184.1 GCA_005800405.1 Burkholderiales bacterium | reverse complement strand
TTCATCGAGAATCAATATCGGGACATTTTTGTAAATCGCCCGAGCAATCGCCATTCGCTGCCGCTGACCGCCTGATAAGCGCATGCCATTGTCACCTATCTGGGTATCAAGACCTTCGGGTAATGCTCCAATGACCTCGCTCAGATGGGCAGCCCGCACCGCAGCCTCGATACGCGCATGATCAGGCTGAGCATCACCATAGGCGATATTGGCTGCAAGCGTGTCGTCAAATAAAACCACATTCTGGCTAACCATCGCCATCTGAGCACGGAGACTCGACAGCGCAATGTCGGAAATAGGCAGGCCGTCCAGCAGGATACGACCTTCGGAGACGGGATAAAACTCCGGGACGAGATTGACTAGCGTACTCTTGCCCCCGCCAGACATACCGACCAACGCAATCGTCTCACCCGGCTCAATACGTAGCGAAATATTCGACAGTGCCGCCTGCTTCTCTTCGGGATATGTAAAACTGACCTGCTCGAACTCCAGTCGTCCCGCTGAGCGCTGTTCGAGTACCTTGCCATTCGCCCGTTCGGGTGCCGTGTCGATGAGTCCAAACACGTTTTCACCCGCGGCCAGCCCGCGTTGTAGCGGGCCGTTGATGGCGGCAAGGTGTTTCAATGGCGTCAGCGTCATCAGCATCGCCGTAATGAATGAAGCAAAACCACCGACCGACATGCCGCCATCACCTGCTTGAGCAAGCGCAATCACAATGATGACCGAAATAGAAAACGAATTCAAAAACTGGGTGATCGGCTCAGTCGTGGCCATGGTGCTCGCCATGCGAATCATGAAGCCACGTAGACGTTCAGAGCGATGTTCGAAACGTTTCGATTCAAAGGTCTGACCACCAAACAGCTTGATCACATGACGCGCTCGTGTGGTCTCTTCAATGGTTTGCATCAGCTCAGCATTGATTTCCTGATTTTGCGAAATCAGCCGCTTGAGACGACGCGCTGTCAGCCTGATCACCAGCGCGATCAAAGGCACCAGTACAATCGTCACCAGCGTGAGCTTCCAATTCAACCAGAATAAATAGCCCAGCAAGCCGACCACGGTGAGGCTATCGCGCACCAGCACAACCAGAAGACTGCGCAGTATATCAAGGATTTGCTGAACCTCGACCATCATGGTGTTGATGACGTAGCCAGTCGAATGCTCGCGATAAAAGCCCAAAGGCACATCCAGCAGACGATTGAACATCTGCTGCCGCAATTGCAACATTAGGCGTCCTGATATCCACGCCATCAAGTAACTGGTGGTGAAAGTGGAAATCCCACGTATGACGAAGATACCGATGACAAAAAGCGGCACTAGCCAAAGCGAGAACGTGTGCACCTGAGAAAAACCCCTGTCCAGCAAAAGCTTCATCATCGCAGCCACTGCTGGCTCAGTGGCTGCAGTGAAAATCATGCCGCCAAGCGCAAGCAGGAGCCTGCCCTTGTAGGGTTTCAGCAGACCAACGATGCGTTTGAACGTGTGTGTCAGACCCATCAGTATTCAAACCACACGTTGTCGGGACTGAGCCACTCGGACAAACGCGCCCTGAGATTATCGTCAGCGCGAACCCGCCATTCATCCGACAGGCGAAGTTCGCCAAGTGCACCATTCTTCATGTACTGCACGACGATGGGGCACGAGGCTTCGATTTGCTGGAAAGGCTGAATCAACTCGCGCAAACGCGCAGCATCGGCCTGACCATTCATTGACAGGCGCAATGCTTTCACAAAACTCGCACGCGTAGCGGCAATATCCATCACTTTGTCGGCAGTGATGCGCAAACCGCCGGAGAAACGGTCTTCTGACACTTTGCCCTGAACAGCCAGGAATTCATCTTCTCTGAACAGCGTACGATTCGCTTCGTAAGTCTCGCTGTAGACGGTAACTTCCACTTGCGCGCTGCCATCATCGAGTGTAACGATCATCATCCGACCACGCTGCGTCATTTGAGAGCGCATTGCAGAAATAATGCCAACCATCAGACGCGGCTCACGCGATGGCGTCAGATCGGAAAGTCGCGTACGGATGAATTTACTGACTTCATCTGCATACGCATGGAACAAATGGCCCGACAGGTAAAAACCTAACGCGGCTTTCTCTTCGGTGAGTTTTTGCTTGTCATTCCAGGAGGGTGCTTTGACGTAATCGGGCGCATCATCAAAATCACTGTCAGCGCTTTCAAACAAACTGACTTGATTCGCTGCAGCTTCGGCCTGCTCTGCGCAATCCATGGCCAAACCGACCGAGGCCAGCAAGATACCGCGATTGACGCCCAGCGAATCAAAGGCACCGGCACGAATCAGAGACTCAATCGTTCGGCGATTGATCTGCCGCTTGTCGACACGCTTGACGAAATCGAACAAATCGGTGAACGGCTGGCCCTGGCGCGCAGCGATGATGGCCTCAATCGCATTTTGTCCTGTGCCTTTGATGGCGCCGAGACCATAACGAATCTTGGTTAATTTTTTCCCCAGCTCCGCCTCAGGCACGGGTGTGAACCGGTAAACCGACAAATTAATATCAGGTGGTAGCAGCGTCAGTCCGCAGTTCACGATAGCATCTTCGACCAGTACCTTGATCTTGTCGGTATCATCCATCGCCAGCGACAAGTTGGCTGCCATGAAAGCAGCAGGATGATGCGTTTTCAGATAAGCCGTGTGATACGACAGCAAAGCATAAGCCGCAGCATGTGACTTGTTGAAGCCATAGCCGGCGAATTTTTCCATCAGATCGAAAATCTCATCGGCCTTTTGCTCGCTCAGGCCATTTTTTGCAGCACCGTCTCGGAAAATCTGTCG
>SYFN01000013.1 GCA_005800405.1 Burkholderiales bacterium | reverse complement strand
GGAAAACGTCAAAGCGCTCAGAAAAAATGTGCTTGCCAAGTGTTACGGCGGTGACATCTCGCGCAAGCGCAAACTGCTGGAAAAACAAAAAGCTGGCAAAAAGCGGATGAAGCAGGTGGGTTCGGTAGAGATACCGCAAGAGGCTTTCCTTGCAATCCTTCAGGTGGATGAAAAATAAATGACACTGCAATCGATACTCGGTAACTTTGCGCTGATTCTTTTCCTTCTGACCATCCTGACTGGCGTGATCTGGGCGATTGATCGCTTTCGGCTTGCACCCGCGCGCCAAAAGGCAGCGCAAGCGGCGCTGGCTGAATTTGACGCCCGCCACGCGCGGTTGGCCGAGACTGGTGTCAAACCTGATCCCGCAGCGCGTGCCGAGTTGGTAGCGCAGTTGCAACGTCAGCCCGGCTGGGTTGCTTACACCGGAAGTTTTTTCCCCGTGATTGCGGCGGTGTTTCTGTTCCGATCTTTTCTGTTTGAGCCCTTCAAGATTCCATCCAGTTCAATGGTGCCGACGCTGGTCATCGGCGATCTGATTCTGGTGAACAAATTCACCTACGGTATCCGTTTACCTGTTGTTAATAAAAAGATCATTGACATTCACAGCCCTTCGCGCGGCGATGTGATGGTGTTTAAATTTCCCAAGGACGTTTCCCTCGACTACATCAAGCGCGTCGTGGGTGTGCCGAACGACAAAATTATTTATAAAAACAAGCGCTTGACGGTAAATGGACAGGAAGTCACCTACGAAACCCTGCCCGACTATCTGGACGAAGACCGCCTGGCCTACTACAGTCAATTCCGCGAAAACCTCACCGGCGTAGCGCACGGAATACTCAATGACAATCGCATCCCCGCCTATGTGCCCAGCCCTGATGCCTTTCCCCAGCATGAGCTATGTAGCTACAACCTTGAGGGTTTCGAGTGTACGGTTCCGGCTGGACATTACTTTGTGATGGGCGATAATCGGGACAATAGTTTGGATTCTCGGTATTGGGGCTTCGTACCCGATAAAAATATTGTCGGAAAGGCATTTTTTGTCTGGATGAACCTGGGTGATCTCAAGCGGATTGGCAGCTTTCAATGACGATCAGGGTCGGGACCCAATCAGTTGCGACGCGGTCAGACAATCACCAAGGCGGGTTTTCACTCATCGGCTTTCTCAGTACCCTGACCCTCTTTGGCGCAATGGGTCTGCTGCTGGTGCGGGCTGGGCCAAGCGTGATGGAATATTGGGCGATCGATAAGGCGATAGCAGCCGCCTCCATCGCAGCCGACACGCCGGCTGCATTGAGACATACGTTCGACAAGCTCGCAGCTGCGGGTTATATCGATTCGATCGAAGGTAAGGACTTGAAGATCACCGTAACGGGTAAAGAAATGGCCATCAGTTTTTCGTATGAGAAGAAGATTCCACTGTTCGGTCCAGCGAGTTTGCTCATTCATTATCGGGGAGGTAGCCCCGACGCTGTGCCGGAGAAAGCCTCGAACTAATCGCAAACGATGCCGATGGATATCGCCACTCTGCAAAGCCGTCTGGGTCACACGTTCAGCAATGCTGCCTTGCTGCAGCAGGCGCTCACGCATCGCAGCCATAGCAGCCTGCATAACGAGCGCCTGGAATTTCTCGGAGATTCCGTCCTCAATTGCGCCGTCGCTTCACTGCTTTTTGATCGATTTGGCAAAATCGACGAAGGTGATCTCTCTCGTTTGCGCGCCAATCTCGTCAAGCAGCAGTCACTGTATGAAATTGCGCAGCGACTCGAATTATCTCAATGCCTGCGGTTAGGTGAGGGCGAGCTCAAGTCAGGCGGTTTTCGTCGTCCATCCATTTTGGCCGATACGCTTGAGGCCTTGTTTGGTGCCATTTTTCTTGATGCCGGTTTCGACGTGGCCAGCCGCGTCATCAGCGCGCTCTATGCGCCTGTACTTGAAACCGTCGATCCTAAAACGCTCGGCAAGGATGCAAAAACGCTGTTGCAGGAATTTTTGCAGGGTAAAAAGATTCAGCTACCACAATACAACGTCGTCGCCACCCATGGCGCGGCACACAACCAGGAATTCGAAATCGAATGTCTGGTACCCAAGCTCGACATTCACGTCTTTGGCACCGGCGGCAGCCGCCGGGCTGGCGAGCAGGCCGCGGCCAAGCTCGCACTTGAATCCGTGCAGCAGGCGCTGGCGAAAGCGCCTGTCGCACCCAAGAAGACTCGTCAACGCACCACGCAGCTCAAGCTTGCGGGTATCGCCACCTTCCAGCCGGACGCCCCGACACAGTCCGAAAAAACCAGCGAAACCAGAAAACAAGTGCGCCCCGAGGCTGCCGCGGGCAGCAGCAGACCAGCAAAAACATCCGCTGCGCGCGAGCAGGATTCCCTGCCGCCGGATGCTGATGACAGTAAACCCGTGTCGTCCAATCAAAGTAAATCAGCATGACCTCAACTTTTGCTGCAGCTGATTTCCGGTGCGGCTACATTGCGATTGTTGGACGGCCAAACGTGGGCAAGTCCACGCTCATGAATAAACTGATCGGTGCCAAGGTTAGTATCACCTCACGCAAGGCGCAAACAACACGCCATCGAATCACCGGCATACAGACCAAAGACGATACGCAGTTCATCTACGTTGATACACCGGGTTTTCAGACGCGCCACAAAAACGCGCTGAATAAAAATCTCAACCGCACCGTCAGCGGTACGCTTACTGCGGCGGACGTCGTGCTATTCGTGGTCGAGGCAGGTCATTTTGATGATGCCGATCAGCAGGTGCTGGACTTATTGCCCAACAAAGTGCCGGCCATACTGGTGATCAATAAATCCGACCGACTCAAGGACAAAGCACCCCTCATGGCCTTTGCTCAGCAGGTCGCAGCTCGCCATGATTTCGCCGCCATCGTACCCGTCTCGGCCAAACAGGGTTTTCAGCTCGATCGTCTGGAAGCAGAAATCCGTAACTATCTGCCCGTCAGTGGTCCCATCTTTGGCGAAGATGACATTACCGATCGCAGTGAAAAATTTCTGGCGGCCGAAATCGTACGCGAAAAAGTCTTTCGCTTTGTTGGCGACGAGCTGCCCTACACCAGCACGGTCGTCATTGAAAAATTCGAAGAAGAAGGGGCGTTACGTCGGGTCTTTGCTGCGATTCTGGTTGGGCGGGATGCACACAAAGCCATGCTGATCGGACAGAAGGGCGCTCGCCTGAAAGAAATCTCCACCCAGGCGCGATTGGATATGGAAAAGCTCTTTGGTGGCCCGGTGTATTTGGAAATCTGGGTCAAGGTGAAATCCGGCTGGGCAGACAACGAAGCCGGATTGCGTGCCTATGGTTACGAATGAGCGTGGCATGACCACCATTGCCAACGCCAACGATATGCTGCCAAACAAAACGCCCTCAATCGAGGCGCAGACAACGTCAGTGCGCGTACCTCGTGCCCGTATCTCCGAGCGGGACCATCGCATCGCGAATCAACCGGGATTTGCGCTGCACAGTTATCCCTACAAAGAAACCAGTCTCATCATTGATTTGTTTTCTCGTGATCATGGACGAGTCGCTCTTGTCGCCAAAGGCGCCAAGCGTCCTCATTCCAAGCTGCGTGGTGTACTGCAAACCTTTCAGCCCGTGCAGCTCGCGTGGATGGGGAAATCCGAAGTCCGTACACTGGTATCGGCGGAATGGGTCGGCGGTTTACTTCCACTCGAGGGCGCTGGTTTGCTGTGTGGTTTTTATTTGAATGAACTGCTGGTCAAGCTGCTTGCACGTGATGATCCACATCCCCAATTGTTTGATCACTACATGTCAGCGCTCAATCAGCTTGCACATGATGAAACGCCAGCGATTGTCCTCAGAAAGTTCGAACTATCCCTACTGAAGGAAACTGGTGTAGCAGGTAATCTGGCGCGATGTGTACAAACCGGTCAGCCCGTCGACATGCAAAAATCCTATGTCGTCGATCCCGAGTTGGGACCACGCGCTTCATTGGCGAGTGATACCTCGCCCTCAGTCATCGGTAAAACTCTGCTGGATATGGAAGCAGGTGATTACAGCGACAGCACGACTCAGTTGCAGAGCAAATTTCTGATGCGGCACCTGCTTTCGCATCATCTGGGCGGTATTCCGCTCAACACCCGGCAAATCCTCATCGACTTATTGCAACTCTGATTTGATAAAAAATACGGACATTCCATGAGCTATCTTGATCCCCAGGCGGGCGGCATTGATCTCGGCGTCAATATCGAGCACGTGGCAACCTTGCGTAACGCGCGTGGCACGCAATATCCTGATCCGCTGCAGGCAGCGCTGCTGGCCGAGCAGGCGGGTGCGGATGCCATCACGCTGCATTTGCGGGAAGATCGCCGGCACATCAGAGACGCCGATCTGGAAGCCATACGCCCGCGACTGAGCACGCGCATGAACCTTGAATCCGCCATTACTGAAGAAATACTGGAGATCGCTTGCCGCATCAAACCTGAAGATGTCTGCCTGGTTCCCGAGCGTCGCAATGAGGTGACTACCGAAGGTGGCCTTGATGTCATTCGCTACTTCGACGAAGTCCGTAAGGCTTGTACGCAGCTTGCATCACACGGTATTCGCGTCTCTCTCTTCATCGATGCCGATGCAGAACAAATCAAGGCCTCTGCCGAAGCGGGTGCGCCCGTCGTCGAGTTGCATACGGGCTGCTACGCAGATTTGGAGGGCGATGCGCAGCTCAATGAACTTGAGCGCATAAAGCGTGGCGTAAATATGGGTATTACCCTAGGCCTTAAAGTCAATGCGGGCCACGGCCTGCATTATACCAATGTACAAGCCATCGCCGCCATACCCGAGATCACCGAACTCAACATCGGTCACGCTATCGTTGCGCATGCGATCTTTGTGGGTTGGGAAAATGCCGTGCGTGAAATGAAGGCGGTAATGATCAACGCACGTCTGGCTTCGGTACGTTCATGATCTTCGGCATCGGCACCGATATCCTCAAAGTCTCTCGTATCGAGTCCGCGCTCGGCCGCCATGGTGATCGTTTTGCATCGCGCATTCTGGGTCCCCAAGAAATGGAAAAATACCTGCATCGCAAGCAAAAGGTTGAGGCGCGAGGTTTGCGGTTTTTGGCAACACGCTTTGCCGCAAAAGAGGCGTTTTCCAAAGCGATTGGTCTGGGCATGCGCATGCCGATGACCTGGCGCGCGGTCCAATTCCTGAATGCACCCAGTGGCCGACCGATGGTTGTCACGAGTGGCGCCCTCACCGGATTCATGCAAACGTATGGTCTCAGTGCTCAGGTCTCATTGACGGATGAGGCAGAATACGCACTTGCGTTCGTCGTCGTGGAGAAATCATAACCATGCAAAACCATATTCAATTGCCCGGCCCCGTTATGTTGGACGTGGTCGGTACCGACCTTGATGCCCAAGACTACCGCCATATACGCGATCCACTGACGGGTGGTGTGATCCTGTTCGCGCGCAATTACACCGACCGCGCGCAATTGACTGCGCTCTGTGAAGCGATACATGCGGAACGTCCTGGCTTACTGATTGCTGTCGACCATGAAGGCGGACGCGTGCAGCGTTTTCGCAGCGATGGTTTCACACGCTTGCCCGCGATGCGGCGTTTGGGTGAGCTCTGGGATCGTGATGTACTCGCGTCCTGCAAACTGGCCACGGCGCTCGGTTACGTGTTGGCTACCGAGCTGCGTGCCTGTGGTTTGGATCTGTCATTTACGCCAGTGCTGGATCTGGATTACGGTACCTCCGAAGTTATTGGCGATCGTGCGTTTCATCACGATCCGCGTGTGGCCGCGCTGCTGGCAAAGAGTCTCAATCATGGACTGGCGCTGGCTGGTATGGCCAATTGCGGCAAACATTTTCCGGGTCATGGATTTGTCGCAGCAGATTCGCACATTGCGATTCCAGTGGACGAGCGCGATCCCGAAGACATTCTCAAGGACGATGCCGCGCCCTATGGCTGGCTCGGCATGAGCTTGTCGGCGGTCATGCCGGCACATGTGATCTACCCGAAATTTGACGACCACCCAGCAGGTTTTTCGCGCAAATGGCTGTCATTGCTGCGGCATGATCTTGGTTTTGATGGCGTGATTTTCAGTGACGATTTATCGATGGAAGGTGCCAGCGTTGCCGGGACTGTCGTTGATGGTGCGCATGCCGCCCTGGCTGCAGGTTGCGACATGGTCTTGGTGTGTAATTCGCCCGAGAAAGCCGATGAGCTACTGAAGGGATTGGACCCATCAGTGAGCATTGATGCGCACGCATCTGCGCAGCGTATTGCAGCGCTGACCCCAACATCCAGTGCGAAAGACTGGGGCGCCTTGCAAGAAGACAGCCACTACTGCGCTGCAAAGCAGTTGCTAGCAGATTTTATGCACCCGGCATAAGCTCTGACGCGACATCATGTCGGAGACTACGCCACCCGAGCTACCTGATTCGCGCATCGCGCTGCTCGAGGAGGTGGCGGCATTGCCGCATCTGCCGGGTGTCTACCGCTATTTCGATGCGCAAGACAAGCTACTCTATGTCGGCAAGGCGCGCGATTTGAAAAAACGAGTATCCAGTTATTTTCAAAAAACGCTGGCCAGTCCGCGCACGGCGATGATGGTCGAGCGTATTTTTCGTCTGGAGACGACGGTCACTCGCAGTGAGGCGGAAGCACTCTTGCTGGAAAATAATCTCATCAAGACCCAGCAGCCACGCTTCAATATTCTTTTTCGGGATGACAAGTCATATCCGTATCTGAAGCTCTCGGGTGGTGATTTTCCTCGCATGGCCTACTACCGCGGCGCAGTCGATAAAAAAAATCAGTACTTTGGGCCTTTCCCGAGCGCGTGGGCAGTCAAAGAGTCGATGCAGATTCTTCAAAAAATTTTCCTCTTGCGCACGTGTGAAGATTCAGTATTTTCTAATCGCACGCGTCCATGTCTGCTGCATCAGATCAATCGCTGCAGTGGGCCTTGTGTCAATCTGATCAGCAAAGACGATTACGCTGTCGACGTCGACAATGCGGCACAATTTTTGCGCGGACGTCAGTCCGAGCTCATGAGTTCGCTGGAAACCAAGATGCACGCGTATGCAGCCGATCTCAAATTCGAGCAAGCCGCTGTCGTGCGCAATCAGATCACGGCCTTATCGCGCGTGCTGCATCAGCAAAGCATGGAGACTGCAGGCGATGCTGACATTGACATCATTGCCGTCGTGGTGCAGGGCGGGCGAGCCTGTGTGAACCTAGCCATGGTACGAGGCGGTCGACATCTGGGTGACCGCGCCTACTTTCCCACACAAGTCGATATGGCGCTGATCGCCGCAGATGCGCAGGTCGATGCCGAAGTCCTTAAAGCCTTTCTGGCGCAGCACTACATCGACAAATTCATTCCCTCAACGCTCATCATCAACCTTGATCTGGATGAACCAGAGCTGATGCTCGCGCTGATGGAACAATGCGGCCATCGCATACAGCTGGTATTTCAACCGCAGGGGCAGCGGCGGCAGTGGCAGGATATGGCGATCAAAGGTGCAGAGATCGCTTTGGCACGACTGCTCTCGGAACAGGGTTCGCAGCAGGCACGTACCCGCGTGCTGGCCGATACACTGGGGCTTGATGTGGCCGATATCGATGACTTGCGCATCGAATGCTTCGATATCAGTCACACACAGGGCGAAGCTACTCAGGCGTCTTGTGTGATCTACCATCACCATCAGATGCAGAGCAGTCAGTACCGGCGTTACAACATCAACGACATCACGCCCGGCGACGATTATGCGGCCATGCGGCAGGTCCTGACGCGGCGTTACGAGAAAGTAGCCAATGGCGAGGGCCAGATGCCGGATCTGGTACTCGTTGACGGCGGCAAAGGTCAGGTCGAGATCGCGCGTCAGGTACTCGCCGAGCTGGGGCTGGACATCAGCCTCATCGTCGGCGTCGCCAAAGGGGAGGGGCGCAAGGTTGGTCTGGAGACACTCATTTTTGCCGATGGTCGCTCGTCGCAGGAGTTGGGCAAGGAATCTGCCGCCCTGATGCTGATTGCGCAGATCCGCGACGAGGCCCATCGGTTTGCCATTACGGGCATGCGCGCCAAACGCGCCAAAGCCCGGCAGACATCGAGACTGGAAGAGATAGAGGGTATCGGTGCCAAACGTCGCCAGAAACTGCTGGCTCGCTTTGGCGGACTGCGGGGTGTGATGGATGCCAGTGTTGAAGAACTGGCTTCCGTCGAAGGTATTTCAAAACAACTCGCTGAAGACATTTACCGTCAGTTGCATTAAATTACGCGGGTTCCTCTCTCCAGAAAAAACACCCCAACACGGCATGCCATTCAATATACCCATTCTGCTGACTTGGTTGCGCGTGGCACTGATACCGCTGGTGGTGGGCGTGTTCTATCTGCCGCCAGACTGGCTCACCGAGTACGAGCGTGGTTTGTCAGCCACGATCATATTCGTCGTCGCCGCACTCACGGACTGGTTCGATGGCTATCTCGCTCGGCGCTGGAACGAAACGTCGTCATTTGGTGCTTTTCTCGATCCGGTTGCTGACAAGCTCATGGTCGCGGGAGCCCTGCTGCTGCTGGTCGAGTTGGGCCGCACGACGGCAGTGATTGCTTTCATCATTATCGGCCGCGAAATCGCCATATCGGCCCTGCGAGAGTGGATGGCCCAGATTGGCGCATCCAAGTCGGTAGCGGTCAGCTCTTTGGGTAAAGTCAAAACCATCGCCCAGATGATTGCAATACCCATGCTGCTCTATAAAGCTCCTTTGTTCGGCGTCATAGATACGCTGTATCTGGGCACAATTTTGCTCTATATCGCTGCAGTACTGACCCTGTGGTCCATGGTTTATTACCTGCGCCGCGCCTGGCCGATGATCAAAGAGCGCCCCGACCTGACTTAGTGACTGGCTTGACAGAATGCCTCGTTCCTTTATAATCCGGCTGCTGTTTTACGCGGGAGTAGCTCAGTTGGTAGAGC
>SYFN01000183.1 GCA_005800405.1 Burkholderiales bacterium | reverse complement strand
TGTCCCTATAACATTGACTGTTATAGACAAGTGTTTATGTGTTTGCCAATGAATCGATTGAGCATCACGACCGCCAAAATTGCAGTAAAAACTACTTCTTCCAGATTGGGTTATTTGTGATTGTCTGCAGTAAGGGCAACACAGATGACTTTACAAGTTATGCCTGATGACCACAGCGAGTTGGTACCACCCCTTCCCATCCCGAACAGGACCGTGAAACGACTTTGCGCCGATGATAGTGCTGCAACCAGTGTGAAAGTAGGTCATCGTCAGGCTATTATGCGAAAAACCCTCGTCTGCATGTCAGTCGGGGGTTTTTTTTTGCCAGCGTTTCAGCGCAGAACGATAAAATTCTCAATTATCTGGGGGAGATATGACCACAACAAAAAAACCGAGCATCGCATTCTTTGGTATCGGGCTCATGGGCCAGCCCATGGCGATCAATTTGCTCCATGCGGGATATTCACTGAAAGCCTGGAATCGAACCACTGCGAAGGCCGAGGCACTGGTATCGTTCGGCGCCTCAGTGGCTACGACGCCAAAAGATGCGTCCGATGCGGACATCCTCATCACAATGCTGGCTGCCGGCCCCGAAGTGCGGAGTGTCCTGGAAGAAGCCCTGCCCGCACTGAAAAAGGGGGCGCTGGTCATCGACATGAGTTCGACAAAGCAGTCCGAAGCCGAGGACCTCTACGCTTTGTTGGCAGAGAGGGGCATTCATTTCATCGATGCGCCGGTTTCCGGTGGCGTATTGGGTGCAGAGGCGGCCACGCTGGCCATCATGGTGGGTGGCGACGAAGCGCAATTTGAGCGGGCGCTACCCGTACTTTCGGTCATGGGGCGGCCGACCCGTGTCGGACCCGCCGGTTGTGGCCAGATTGCGAAGTTGTGTAACCAGCTTATCGTCGGTGCAACCATCAACATTCTCGCAGAGGCGATGTTGCTGGCGCAAGCCGGTGGCGCAGACCCTGCTGCCATGCGGGCCGCTATCCGTGGCGGCTTCGCTGAAAGTCGTATCCTCGACGTACACGGTCAGCGCATGCTCGACAGGAACTTTGTACCTGGTGGTCAAGTCAAAACGCAGCTGAAAGATCTTGAAAACATCTTGCACGCGGCCGAGATGGCCCACATCACTTTGCCAGTCACGGCGCTGGTAGCCGACAACTTCCGGCATCTGGTGACCACCCACCCAACCGCCGACCACTCAGCCATATTGATCGAGTTGGAGCAGCATAATCCAGGCCAGCGGGTCGGAGTTACTGAGAACAAATTTTCTTGACGCATCTGCAGACCGATCGAAAGACGTTCATAAGGTACTAATCGGCTCAGCCCTACGAACCTTTGTAAAGGTGAGACGAGCTATAAAAAGCCTGCCTGAGCAACGCACGTCCGCAGTAGGGAAGTGAAGAGATCGCTTTGCCTGTCCCGGATAGCGATTTTGGTGGCCATCCATCCGCCTGAACCGACATCGAAAATCGCCAAAGCGTTCTATTTGTGCTCGCGCTGGTCTGACGAGAACTGACGCCAAAAAAGAACCTGCCATCCGACTCGGTGAGGCAGAAGGAAACCAACACACGTCCAAATGACCAACACCTTAACGACGACCGCCCAGCCCTCGAAAAAAATCTGGAAGCTTCTGTCCCCTTTCTGGCAATCAGAGGAAAAATGGCAAGCCCGCTTGCTATTATTTTCCGTCGTCGTACTTGCGCTAAGCCTTGTCTTTCTCAATGTCCTGTTCAACGAGTGGAATCGCGATTTCTACAATGCGCTAGAAACAAAAAATCTGCCAGAGTTTTGGGAACAATTGTGGCGATTCTCTTGGCTCGCCTTCGTGTACATCGCCGTCGCTATCTACAAAATCTACCTCACGCAAGCACTCGACATACGCTGGCGTCGATGGATGACAAACCAGTACATGTCTCTCTGGCTGGAAAATCAGTCTTACTACCGGATTGAACAAACTCACAGCGCAGACAATCCCGACCAGCGCATCGCTGAAGATTTGAAATATCTCACTAGTGGCAGCCTGTCGCTTTCTCTAGGCTTGCTCTCCAGTGCGGTTACCCTCGTATCATTCATCGGCATACTCTGGTCCGTCAGTGGATCTCTGACGTTCATGTTGCGTGATCAGGAGTGGAGTATGCCCGGCTACATGGTCTGGTTTGCCATCGGCTATGCTGGCATCGGTTCTTTACTGGTCGCATTCATCGGCAAGCCCTTAGTTAAGCAAAACGTCGATCAGCAACGTTTCGAGGCCGATTTCCGCTTTGGATTAATTCGCTTGCGCGAGAACGCGGAGTCCGTCGCTTTGTACCACGGCGAAGAACACGCCCAACACCAACTATCCGGCCAGTTTGCGCGCATACGCGAGAACTGGTGGGCCATCATGAAGACCAGCAAGCGCTTGAACATCACATCAACTTTCTATGCGCAGTTCGCGGTGATTTTTCCGTTTCTGGTAGGTGCGCCACGTTACTTCTCAGGTGTAATTACGCTGGGTGGATTGATGCAAATTTCGTCTGCTTTTGGGCAGGTGCAATCTGCGCTGTCCTGGTTCATTGACGCCTACGGTCAACTCGCTGAATGGAAGGCCAGTGTCAATCGGCTCGCTGGATTTCACGAGGCCGTCAGCGCCGCTCATGAGCAAAAATCGAAAATCTCAGTCCTCCATAACAATGTCGGTGCACTGCTTATTGAGGGGCTTGTGCTGCGCCTGCCGAATGGTACGCAGGTCAACACAGCGTTTACATCGCGTGTACAGAATGGACAAAGAATACTGGTGACAGGGCCCTCAGGGTGCGGGAAATCCACGCTGTTCCGGGCTATCGCGGGCATCTGGCCCTACGGGTCGGGTAGCGTCGAAATCCCGCACAAGTTGCGTGTTCTATTCGTTCCGCAACGAAGCTATCTTCCCATAGGTACGCTGCGCTCTGCGCTCGGCTATCCCAGCGGCGAGGATGCATTCAAGGATCTCGCCATTCGACACTACCTGCAAAGCTGTCGGCTCGATCATCTCGCGCCCTTGCTGGATACAGAAGACAACTGGGGTCAGCGCTTATCACCGGGTGAGCAACAGCGCATCGCCTTCATGCGTGCGTTGCTGATCAAGCCCGATATGTTATTTCTTGACGAAGCCAGTAGTGCGCTCGATGGCGAGACGGAAAGGGCGCTCTATCAGCAATTATTCGACGAACTGCCAAAAACCACTGTTATCAGCATTGCCCATAGAGCGCAGGTCGCTGAATTCCATGAACACAATTGGCATTTTGATCCGCTTCAAACCGTCGAAGGCGCCGCAAGGCCGGAGGCTCCGGCCGCCTATCAGATCATTCAAACCGAACTGCGTCGTACGAATGGCAAGGCAGTTTGATCAGACCAAACGTTGCCCAATCAGCGCAGCGGAGGCGTCGCGAGGAATTTCTCTGCCAGGCGAACCCAGTAGCTGGCGCCTATCGGTAGTAGTTCATCATTGAAGTCGTAACTGGGATTGTGCAGATTGCAGGGCCCCAATCCATGGCCTGCCATTCGGTGATCGCCATCGCCATTGCCGATAAAGACATAGCAGCCTGGTTTTTCCAACAGCATGAAAGCAAAATCTTCCGAGCCCATCGTGGGTGCAATTTTCTTTAACGTCCCATCCTTGCCCACCACATCTTCCATCACGCCGAGCGCAAACTTGGTTTCTATCTCGTGATTGATCAACGGGGGATAGTTGCGGTGGAATTTGAATTCCACTGTCGCACCAAAAGCCTCTGCTGTATGCTGAGCAATCTCGCCCATACGCTTTTCAATCAGATCGAGCGTCTCCATGGTGAAGGTCCGTACCGTACCAATCATGCTCGCCGAATCGGGAACGATGTTTGTACCGCTACCTGAATGTATTTGCGTCACCGACAAAACACCGGCATCCAGCGGATTTTTATTGCGAGAGATAATCGTCTGCCAGCTTTGTGCAATCTGCACCGCGACCATGACTGGGTCCGTGCTCAGATGAGGTTGCGCTGCATGCGAGCCTTTGCCTTTGATGATTAATTCAAATTCATTGGACGAGGCCATCATCGGCCCCGGCACGACACCCATCGTGCCTGCTGGAGAGCCAGGCCAGTTATGCATGCCAAAAACGGCTTCCATCGGGCATTGCTCGAACAGACCCTCATCCATCATCCGCTTGGCGCCGCCCGCGCCTTCTTCTGCGGGCTGGAAGATCACATACACCGTGCCGTCAAAGTTCTTGTGCTGTGCAAGATAATGCGCAGCACCCAGTAGCATCGTGGTGTGACCAT
>SYFN01000182.1 GCA_005800405.1 Burkholderiales bacterium | reverse complement strand
CCTTGCACTTGAGCTTGTTTCCACCCATTCCAACACCACAGGAGGTGATGCAAAGATTGAATCTACTATGAAGTCAAGCTAGACTAAAAACTCTCACAGACTTTGGATCAACATTTAACGCGGGTCAGTACGTCTGTACCGCCTGCGGTACTGCCGCCTTGCCATCAACCTGACGAGACAGGTTCTCAGTCCAGCTGTTCGATGCGTGGGCCGGCTGCAAGGTCTGCGCTAACGATTCGATTTAGGGCTGCAGTCGCTGCCGGGGCCAGCGACCGTCCTCGCCGCGCGTGTAGACCACACGATCATGCAGACGTGAGCGTCTGCCTTGCCAGAATTCCATCCAGTCAGGCTTGAGCCGATAGCCTCCCCAGTGCGCGGGGCGTGGTGGGTTGTCGCCGAATTCTGCGCCGGCTTCATCAAATTTTTTCTCCAGTGATTCGCGACTGTCGATCGGTTCACTTTGCATTGAGGCGATCGCGCCCAGCCGGCTCTTGATGGGGCGCATCTGGAAATAGGCATCGGTCTCGGCTGGATCAACACGTTCCACCCGGCCTTCGATGCGCACCTGGCGCTCCAGCTCGACCCAATGAAATGTGAGTGCTGCATACGGATTCTGCAGCAGATTTTTCCCCTTGCGGCTTTGATAATTCGTGTACCAGGTAAAGCCACGCGCATCAAAATCCTTGAGGAGAACGATACGCATTGATGGTCTGCCGTTGCCGCCGACAGTTGCCAGACTCATCGCATTAGGTTCGGGCAGTTCTACCGACAAGGCCTCCTGAAACCAGTGACCAAACTGGATGATGGGATCAGGATCGACCTCGTGTTCCGAGAGCGTGGCCTGGCTGTAGTCGCGGCGAAGATCAGCGATAGACATAGTATTGAACGTGTGGGTTGATGAATTGAATGCGCGATGAGCGCCTACGAATCAAAGCGCTTGAAAGCCTTGCGCGCTGCCAGCGGCACGCCGCAGGCAATGATTGCGCCTAGCCCCCAGAATACGGCAAATTGGCCCAATGCTGTTCCGGCAGCACCAAAGGCGATCGGAAGCATGACTGCGCTGGCATTACCGATGGTGGCGCGTAGGCCAATCGCTTCTGCGCCCCGGCCCGCCGGTGCATTGTGATGCAGTAGCGCCAGTACATTGGGCTGGCCGGTACCGAGCGCAAGCCCCAGTCCGGCGGCGGTCGCCGCCATCGTCAGCGGTTGCTGCATGAATGGGAACAACACATAACAGGCGGTTGCAGCCGATAGCGCCCCCGTAAGAATTTGCCATTCCTTGAAATACCGAACGATGCGTGGCATGGCCAGCCGCACAATAAACGTGGCTACTGAAAATGTGGCCAGGATCATGCCGATAGTCGATGCTGAAAAACCCAACTGTGAGCCGCGAATCGGGGTGACAAAGGTAAACAGATCCCAGGCGGCGGCGAGTACGATGCCGACGATATAAATGCGCCGCATTTCGGGATCAAGCAGCATTTTAAAGGCACTGCCTTTGCGGGTACTCGATGGCGAACTGTGCAGCGGCAGATCGCGAAGCGCGCCACTTACCGCCAGAATGAAAGCGATAAGCGTAAATGCGCCGCAAATTAGATAGGCGACCGAGTAGTGTGCATGATCAATCGCAAAACCTGCAATGAGCGGGCCCGTGAAGGCTGACACGGAAAACCCTAGTGATAGACGGCTGAAGTTGGCGGCTCGCTCGTCCGGCGTCGACAGCGTGCCAACTGCATGCTGAGTGCCGATAAAAATCACCATGAAACCGGTACCGATCAGCACGACGGCGACGTACAAAATACCAAGACCAGGCACCGTCGCCGCCAGCGTCACACCCACTGAAGTAAGTGCGCAGCCTGCCATCAGCGGACGACGTACACCGATGCGATCAATTACACGCCCCATTGGCACGGCGAGAAACATCGGAACGAAGGCAAATAGCGCAATCAATGTGCCAACGGTGAACTCGGAAGCATGCAGCGAGAGTGCATACAGCGCCGTAGTCACGCGCGCTGCGGCCAGCGCCACATGGGCAGTGACAGCAACGGCGATCAGCATCAGCAGGGGAGAAGGACGACGCACAGCGTTATAGAGCCAGAAGCAGAGGACTCTAGTTTAAAGGAGTGTGGGTTCCTCTGTCCGTTAAAATACGGGTATGGCCCATGTTATTCCTCTCGCTGCTGCAAATACTGCCGATGTTGATTTCGAGCGACGCTTCGGCGGCATCGCGCGCTTGTACGGCGATGCCGCGCTGGCTGCTTTCCGCAATGCCCACGTCTGCGTCATCGGTGTGGGCGGGGTCGGCTCCTGGGCGGTGGAGGCACTGGCGCGTAGTGCAATCGGGCAGATCACGCTGATTGATCTGGACCATCTCGCGGAATCGAATGTGAATCGTCAGATTCATGCGCTTACCGATACTATGGGCAAAGCCAAGGTTGGCGCACTTGCCGAGCGTATCGCGCAGATAAATCCATTGTGTCGAGTCAACGAGATCGAAGACTTCGTCACTGAAGACAATCTGACCCGCCTTATTACGCCGGGTTGTTTTGATTATGTGATTGATGCGATCGATAATGCGCGTGCCAAGACCGCTTTGGTAGTGCACTGTCGCGCGCATCAGATACCCTTGGTCACGGTAGGCAGTGCAGGGGGGCAGATTGATCCCACGCGTATCGCGATTGTCGATTTATCGCGCACCGAGCAAGAGCCGCTGCTAGCGCGCGTACGCAAGCGTTTGCGCGCGCATTATGGCTTCCCGCGCGGGACTAAAAACAAATTCGGTATTGATGCTGTGTATTCCACCGAGCCGCTGCATCATCCTGAAGTATGCGTCACGGATGAGGATACGCCTGGTCTTACCGGACTCAATTGTACGGGATATGGCTCGGCAGTCGTCGTGACTGCGAGCTTTGGTTTTGTCGCTGCAGGATTTGTATTACGTAAGTTGGCCGAGAAAGCTGGCTGAGACTCAGAGGCGCTGACGAAAAGCCGCTGGCAAGGCGGTGCACCGACGCTGACGACTTTTTTTTGAGGCTTCTTATTTTGCGAGTCGCTCTCTCAGCAGAATATAAGACACGCCGCTCAGTGTGGATATTGAGGCAATTAATGCGATACGTCTCACATGCCAGATGATGGAGGGCGCATCTGTCACGGTTGGTGCTGTTGCATCGCGCGCCAGCGTCACGTGGGGCTTGAATCCCGCCGTGGCCTTCAGTGGCACACGGAAGTCTGCCAGCTTCTCCATCAAGGTGTGCTGCAAATCAAGCAAAGCTTGCGGTGCGCTGGATGGCCCGGCCCAGGCGACCTGTGGCTTCTGAAAATAGCCAAAACGATCAATTTCCAAGCTGATTGTATTAAACGGCAACTCATCGATCGCCTGATGCAGTGCTGGCAGCATGTCGCGTGATTGCTGACCCAGAAACGCAAGGGTCATATGTAGATTTTCAGGTACGACTTTTCTACCGTTGACCTTCGACTGCAGTGCAACCAGCTGGCTGCGAATATCATCATCGGGCCACAACGCATAAAATAATCTCAGCGAGTCGGTGGACGATGGCATCTCTGTTTAAAGTGTGGTGCGTCGCAAGCGCAGTGCATTGGCGATGACTGATACCGACGACAAGCTCATTGCCGCACTGGCGATCATCGGCGAGAGTAGCAGACCCAACCAAGGGTACAAGATACCTGCGGCTATCGGTACACCTACGAAGTTGTAAACGAACGCAAAAAAGAGATTCTGGCGAATATTGCGCATGGTCGCGCGTGACAATTGCCTTGCCTTGACGATGCCGCGCAAATCCCCTTTGACCAGCACGATGCGCGCGCTGTTCATCGCGATGTCAGTGCCGGTACCCATTGCAATGCCCACACTGGCTTCTGCCAACGCGGGCGTATCATTGATACCGTCACCGGCCATCGCAACGATGTTTCCTTGTTGCTGCAGTGTCTGTACATGAAGGAATTTATCTCCAGGCAGCACTTCTGCATGGACGGTATCGATGCTAAGTTCTGCAGCGACAGCGCGGGCGGTCATTGCATTATCGCCGGTCAGCATCACAATCTTTACGCCTTCTGCATGAAGCTGACGTATCGCTTCGCGGGTTTCTGGTTTAATGGTGTCGGCCACGCTGATCATACCGGCAAATTTCCGCTCCACTGCGACAAACATCACCGTATGCCCCATTGCGCGTAATTCATCGGCTTTCTGTGCGAGTGGCGTGATATCGACGTCGGCCTCCTTCATCAGAAGTGCATTGCCGAGCCATATCGTGTTGCCATCAATGTTGCCACGCACACCTTTGCCGGTGATGGCGCTGAAACCAGTCACGGGCAAGACAGGCAGGCTCTGTGCTTTGAGATGTGCAAGGATGGCGTGGGCAAGCGGATGCTCGCTCATGTTTTCCAGCGCCGCTGCCAGCACCAGCACATCGGCGCGTGCAAAACCTGCGCTGGCGACGATTTGCTGTACCTTCGGCGCACCTTCGGTCAGCGTTCCTGTCTTGTCGACGATGAGCGAATCGACTTTTTCCATCAGCTCCAGTGCTTCGGCATCCTTGATCAGCACACCCTCACGCGCACCACGACCGATACCCACCATGATCGATATGGGAGTCGCCAGTCCCAGCGCGCAGGGACATGCCATGATCAGTACCGATACGGCTGCCACCAGTCCGTTTGCCAATCCCGGTGCGGGTCCCGCGATCGCCCACACGGTGAAAGACAGTACGGCAGCGGCGATAACGGCAGGTACAAACCATCCGGACACACGATCGGCCAACTTTTGTATCGGTGCGCGCGAGCGTCCCGCCTGATTCACCAATTGCACAATTTGCGAGAGCAAGGTATCCGCACCAATTTTTTCAGCGCGGATCACGAAAGCACCGTTTTGGTTGACCGAGCCCGCCACTACTTTGCTGCCGGCGCGTTTTTGAACTGGCATGGATTCACCCGTCAGCATGGATTCATCCACCGTAGACTCTCCTTCGGTGACAAGGCCATCCACAGGTATGTTGCTGCCGGGCCGAACGCGCAGCAGATCACCGATCTGTACCTGATCCAGCGACACTTCGCGCTCGCTGCCGTCAACGGCAATGTTGACCGCCGTTGCGGGCGCCAATCCGAGCAGTGATTTCACTGCGGCGTTCGTTCTCGATCGCGCGTGTAACTCCAGTATCTGGCCCAGCAATACCATCGTGACGATGACAGCCGCTGCTTCGAAATACAGCGGCGCCATGCCATGCATTCGAAAGGCATCGGGCAGTGTCTGAGGAAAGAGCAGTCCGATTGCACTGAACAGCCAAGCCGCCATGACACCCATCGCAATCAGACTGAACATGTTCAGATGACCGCTCTTGAATGAGCGCGCGCCGCGCTCGAGAAATGGCCAGCCAAACCAGAACACGACGGGGGTTGCGAGCAGACCTTGCAGCCATGCATGCACGGCGTGACCGAGCAGTGCGGCGCTATCGATGCCGATCAACTCAACCATGCTCAAGAACAGCAGTGGCAGCGACAACGCAAGACTGAACCAGAAGCGGCGTGTCATGTCGTCGAGCTCAGTGGTGTCTTCTTCCATCGTGGCCTGCATAGGCTCGAGCGCCATGCCGCAGATAGGACAGCTGCCGGGCCCAACTTGCTTGATCTCCGGATCCATCGGGCAGGTGTAAATCGCATCGGCGGGGCCTGTGGGTTCGTTTTCTCGCCCGGGTGACAGATAGCGCATCGGATCGGCTTTGAATTTGCTTACGCAGCCGGTGCTGCAGAAGTAGTAGGTCTGACCCGCATGTATCGTGCACTTGTCCGGATTGGCAGCGGCTTTCATCCCGCACACCGGATCAATGTAGGGCTTGTCTTCGGAGGCGCTGTCAGGCGCGGATGTGGCAGTGCGACGCTGCACCTCACGTATTTGTGGTTCCGTCGAAGATTTTTGCGGACGGCGTAATTCGGTGGATTTCATCAGTCAGCCCCGGTTGAGCAAGCGCCGATTGTCGCGCGCAATTTCGTTGGACAGGTGTCGAAAGATGGCAATAAATCAAATTTTGTGCGGTTTGGGGCTCGGTCTTGCCAGCCATGTCTTAGGGCTGAGGGTAAAATTTGTTAATAAAAAGATACTTAACTTAGTACATTTGCACTATATCACTCAGTTTAGGAAGCTACGTACACTGCAGCCAATGACAAATTTACAACATTTGTCAGAAGGCTGGGCGGCGATTTACCTCGGAGTCGATGGGGATCGAATTCCCGGCTCAACTTAACGGTTCACTTTTTTTATTTTGGAGAGATCTCATGCAATTCCTCATCAATAAGACCAAAGCCTTTTTCGCGGATGAAGGCGGCGCAGCAGCACTTGAATACGGTTTGTTGGCCGCACTGATCGCAGCCGTTATTGCCGTAGCCGTCGGTGGCATAGGGACAAAACTCAACACGGTATTTGAATACGTCAGAGACCAAATAAAAGTGCCAGCTTAAAAACGTTCGGCTGATATCACGCTGCGCGGAACAGGCAGGTCACAACCTGCCTTCTTCCGACGCACTTTTCTTTCCTGCTGCCTGTGATGCGGCAGGTCATAAATCGAATCCACACAGGGCGCCCCATGATGCCTTCCTTTACCGATGCCTCGCTTGTGCCGTATGCCATTGCCGGGCTACTGGTGGTCGCAATCCTTGCAGCTTGGCATGACTGGTTTCAATGGCGCATACCCAATCGTTTGCTGGCAGCTGACTGTGCGGCCGCACTGATGCTGGCAACGTTTGCGCCGGGTAGCCCAGGACTTGCTCATTCACTTGCAGGTGATCTTGTGGGACTTGCGCTGATCTGGCCCTTCTATTGGGCGGGTGGCATGGCGGCTGGAGATGTGAAGCTGATGGCGACCTTGGGATTGTTCGCGGGGCCCGCGGCTGTCATCGACATTGTGCTGACAAGTTTTTTTATCGGTGGTGTGTGGTCCGTAATCCTGTTGCTCAACCGCACCACAACGGGTGCACTGGTACGGGCCCGCATCAGATCCCTACTTTGGCATCGCCTGAACCTCCCGCAGCGCGACCCGTTTCCAAAAGTCTATCTGACATCGCGGGGTGTCATTCCCTATGGTGTCGTGATCGCAATGGGCGTTATCGCATCGATCGCGTTGGTTCAGTTGCGTTGATGGGTAGAAAAATTGGGACGATATGAATCGCCCATCCCTGGAAAGGTAAGACGAAAAATGAAAAATACAAGAGTCTGGATCATGTTGGGCGTGGCTATGGTGTGCGGGCTACTGGCAGTCGTACTGGCTGCACAGTGGCTGACCCATCAATCATCGAAGGGCGTCGAGCGGATTGCTGTCGCCGCCAGTGACATCAGTCTCGAACAGCGATTAACGCCTGATCTGGTAAAACTCGTTGATTGACCCACTTCGAGTACACCACCGGGCGCCTACAAAGAAATCGCCTCAGTGGATGGACGCGTGCTGCGCACCAGTTTGCTGCGAGGAGAGGCAGTCATCGACACCAAGCTCGCGCCCTTGGGCACCACCGGTGGTCTATTCGCTGGCATTGGCGAGGGTCGACGCGCGATGACAGTTCGGGTCAACGATGTGATTGGCGTTGCCGGATTTGCGCTGCCGGGAAATTATGTCGACATCCTCGTCAATACCCAGCGCGATAGCGATAACAACGCTGCCCGCGACAAACAGATATCCAAAATTGTTCTCGAACGCATCCTGGTGCTCTCGGTTGCACAGGACGTTGATCGTGATGAAACCAAGCCGCGTGTTGTCAACGCCGTCACACTCGAAGTGACACCCAAGCGAGCAGAAAAACTCGATCTGGCACGCAGAGTGGGTAGTCTCTCGCTGGTGTTGCGCAATCAGATGGACCCTCAGGCGGCCAGCACAGAGGGCGCGATGAAATCTTCCCTGCTGGATGAGCGGGTACCGCCGCTCGCACAACACAAATTCATCTCCAGTCCAGCACCCCCTGCTTCAAATAAAAAACAATCAAAACAAGCGGTGAATACCAAAAAGTCCGAGGTCGTTGCGACAGAAAACAAACCGTTATCCGAAAAGACAATGGTCACAGTTACTAAGTCTCCTGTGAACAACGCGTCCACGACAGCCAAAGTGACAAAACAAGCCCAGAACACAAAAAATTCCGAGATCACTGCTGCAGAAAATTCCCAGTCATCTGAAAAGAAAATCGTGCCTGTCGTGATACCTGCTGCCAAAAGTGCAGTCGCCGAGCCAGCGTTGTTTTGTGTTGGCGTCATTAATGGATTGCGAAACGCCACCGAGTGCTACTGAACTCCCGAACCAAAACGAACAAGAGGAGAAACATCATGTTGCAACGCCGAGCAAAAAAAAGAATGCTGATGGCCATGAGCCTGTTCCTGCCGCCTGCATTGAGCTGGTCATGAGACAGTAATTTGAATGTCAACGAACGTGCATCGCGTCCTAGTCCCGGCAAAGTAACACTTGCCACAATGAATAACTTACCTGGCCTGAGCTGCAATGGCGAGGCGGTATCGCCTGCCAAGATGACACTGCCCATTGGGAAGTCAACACTGTTACGCTTGCCTGAAGAAGTTACCAATCGCACTCTCGCCAATCCTTCCGTTGCACAGGCAATGCTGATGGCACCTGCGACACCCTATTTGCTGGGCGTTGAAGTGGGTACCACTAACATGATCTTGCAGGGGAAAAGCGGTAAATGTATCGCTATTGATGTGACGGTGGCCGAGGTATCAAAAATTCTGCTGGACAAATTGGGTGTGAATGTCACCGGCTCACCAACCAGCGGTGCGGTCACTTACAGCATATTGTCAAATTTTCTGACAGGCTCTGCCGGCACGGTCGGTGTCAATCGTGCGTCGGGTTCGGGTGTGAATCTGGACGCAGAAAAAAAGGACAGTCTGATAAAAATTCTCGCCGAGCCGAACGTAATGGCTATCATTGGACAGGAGGGCAGCTTTTTAGCAGGTGGTCGTATCCTGATTCCCGTAGGACAGGATGGGGTCGGTGGTTTGGGTCGTGTCAATCTGGAAGAAAAAGAATTCGGTGTTGGGTTCAAGTTCACGCCTACGGTACTGTCGGGTGGGCGTATCAATCTACGCGTATCGCCTAAAGTCTCTGAACTCTCGCGAGAAGGTATAGGTATCAGTTCTGTCAATGGGAGCCGCTCGGTTCTGCCACTCATCACCACCCGGCGTGCATCAACAACAGTACAGGTGGCAGACGGCCAAAGCTTCGCGATTGGCGGACTGATCAAAAACAATGTGACTGCCAATATCAAGGCTTTTCCAATTCTTGGTGAAATACTCATTCTAGGTGCGCTCTTTCGTAGCAGCGATTTTCAGCGGGACCGCACAGAGTTGGTGTTTATCGTGACGCCAAGGTTGGTCAAACCACTGCCAGCAGATTATCGATTGCCGACCGATGGTGTACTCGATCCTTCGCGCAAAGATCTTTTTATCGATGGAAAATTGGAGAGAAGCGGCCAACCACGAGTCGATGACGGTACACGTGGATTCGAACTGAAGTGATGTGCTGCCAAATCCAATAAAAATTCTTCTTTTAGATCAGCGAGGTATCCACCATGAAAGCAGTATGTCATTTCCCCTCGAACAGCAAGCTCATCTCGTCATTGATTTCTTTGAGCATGTTGTGCGCTTGTGTACCTACTACGCCGCATTGGGATCAACAATTTGGCGATGTGGTGCGGCAGGCTCAATCACAGCAAATCATCAATCCGCAAGCTGGCGGCGATGCACCTGTCAATGGCATCGATGGTTCCGTAGCACGCGAATCCATAGGCCGTTATCGCAGCAGTTTTCGCGAACCACCTCCAGCCCCCGCGCCGCTGACGGTAGGTACCGGACGCTAATGACCATACACTCACCTGATTTCAGAACGATACGATCCGCTTCTCGGATACGGCTTGCAAGACGTGGCATGCAGGGAGGCGCTGTAGCGATCGTGGCGGCAATTGTGCTGATCGCCATGGTGGGTATCGTGGGTCTGGCGCTTGATCTTGGAAAACTGTACGTTGTGCGCGCTGAATTACAGAACGCTGCAGATGCCTGTGCTCTTGCGGCCGTGCATTCCCTCAACGGCGCCACGACGCGTCAGCTTGATATCGCTGAAGTGGCGGGTCTGACGACAGGCCTGCGCCACAAGGTGCAGTTTCAAAAAAATAGAGCAAGCCTGCATCAGAACGTCAGTATAACGTTTGCAGAGCGTATCGATGGTCCGTGGCTATTGAAAAATGCGCTGGGTCCTGGCGACCCTAGCGAATTACGGATGCGACATGCACGATGTACGGTCACTGAGAGTGACATGGAAATCTGGTTTATCCACGTACTCAATGCGTTGCCGGGCGTTGCAATCGGTACGCAGCAAGTCGGTGTCAACGCTGTTGCCTCACTACGCAACGCGCAAACAACATGCGCAATACCAGTGGCCATCTGCGCCGAGCAATTGACAGCCAGCACCCCTGTACGCCAATGGCTTGGAGGGGCCAGCTCCCCCTCTGATGAAACCACCAGTAAATTCAATTGGGTAGAGCTGAATCCAGACACCAAGAGCTCCAGTACACGCGATATCGCCGATATGTTGACTGGTGACGGCGCTTGCGAATTACCTGCTACGGGTATGGAGGTAGGTGTTGCCGGCGCTCGTCTGGGTTTGTTTACCGCATGGAATATCCGTTTCGGCATCTATCAAGGGGGCGCCCATTCAGCGCAGGAAAATCCGCCAGATCTTTCAGGCTATGCGTACACCACATTGACCTGGCCTGCGGCTGCAGATGGTAGTCGATCCAATGCTTTTCCGGATTTCATCAGCAAGCGATGATCCAATGTGCCTTATCAAGGAGATGCTTTGACAGGTCTGGTGACTGGCAGTGGACCCGGTATGAGCACAACATTGGCGAGTTACGGCAGCTTGCGTCGATTAGCGCCAGCGCCTGTTGTGAATTGCAATGAACTTCACAACGGAACTCACAAAGCTCCGATACAGTACTGGGCCTGCATGTTTATGCTGCATCCGATAAATAGGGGTGCAGGTAACACTAGCGGCAACGGCAGCAGCAACGGAAATAACAACGGTAACGGCAACGGTGACGGGAAAATCAATCAGTCTGCGGTCAAAGACGGCTATATGTATCTCGAATACCGCGGCAATGCCAGTGACCCCGACAGTCCGTGCGCTTCCACCGGTTTGCCTGGTGACATTGGCGGTAACGGCCCACTCGTACCTACGCTGAGTCGATAAATCCATGCGCCATTCAACCTATCGCCACCATCGTCGCCAGCAGGACGTGGCTTCTGTGGAATTCGCCCTTTTGCTGGTGCCCTTGTTGGTTATCGCCTTTGGTGTACTTGAATATGACCGTCTTCTGTATCACTACGACACGGTGGTGAAATCAGTACGTTCTGCTGCAAAGCTGGTTGCACAGAGAAACCCAGACGAGCAATCCAGCTATACAACCGCCCTGTCCGAGGCGCGTTGCCTCGCAGTATATGGCGTGATGGACTGTTCCCAAAATCAAGAACCGCTTGCACCGGGACTGAGGCTGTTTCACGTCAGGATCTGTGACCGAAGCTCTGTCACCGCGTGTGACGGTCTGTCTTTGAGTGATGTAAAAAATGTGGCGACAGGAAGTGATACAGGGACCTTGAATCTGGTGGTTGTTCAAACCAGCGGCTACGAGTTCAGTTTCCTTGGCTTGCCTTTCACAGGTGCAGGTAGCACTCTCGTATTTCAGCCCATTCAATCCGTCATGAGGCAAGGTTTGTGAAAGCTGCGCATCTACGTTCGAAACAACAAGGCGCCAGTACGGTTGAATTTGCACTCGTTGCAGCACTGGGCGGATTTTTAATGGTGCTGCTCGGCATATTTGAATTCGGACGTGTCTTGTACACCTTTAACACGGCCAGTGAAGTAACCCGTCTGGGTGCGCGTACGGCGATTGTTTGTGATGCCAATTATGAACGTATCAAAACGACCATGATGGCCTTGATGCCATCTCTTTGGGCTGAAGAGATCGATATCAGCTACCAGCCAGCGGGCTGCGCCGCTTCGGCAAGTGCCGCACGTGCTACCTGTATCTCCGTCACGGTGTCCCTCAATTCCAATGCGGGACTATCGACAGTGATTCCCTTTGTGCCGCTGGCAGTCAGTATTCCGCCGTTTGCCACGACGATGACCAGAGAAGCGATGGACAGCAGCAACTGCAAGGGAGGTAATTTGAAGTGAACGCCATTATTGTGACCAAGGATGCCGATCTTCGAAAAATTATCGCGCAATGTTGTGCCAGTCATCATCCAACGATTCATATCGTAAGTGAATTTCCGGGGATGAATTCAAAATTAGGGGCGATTGCTACCGTATACCCCAGCCTTGTCTTCCTGGATGCGCAGGGGGATGAAAAAGACGTTTTATCCTCACTTGAAACGACGGCAGCCAAGTACCCGCAGGCCGACATTATGTTACTCGCACCTATGCAGTCGGCGACGCTGTTAATGACAGCGATGCGAGCCGGTGTGCGTGAAGTCATTGATTTACCGCTATCTGTGAAAAGTTTTCATGAGGCTGTTGATCGAATTCTGTCTCAGCAGCGCGAATCTAGTCGGGAAGACGGAAAAATTCTATCGTTCATCTCATGCAAAGGTGGGAGTGGTACAACATTCATTGCGGATAACCTCGCCTACGCCTTGTCTTCAGTATCGAACAAGAAGGTGCTGCTGTTTGATCTGAATCTTCAATTTGGTGACGCCGCACTTTTCTTATCCGACGTACAGCCATCCATGACGCTCGCCGATTTATGCCGTCAGATTCATCGTCTCGATGCGACTTTGCTTGATTCAAGCCTGATTCATGTCACTCCAAGCTTTGGAATTCTTCCCGCATCAAACGAGCCCGATCCCTACGATACCATTCGTCCAGAGCAAATTGACGCCATATTGCATCTCGCGCGCCAGGAATATGATTTCATTTTTATTGACCTCGGGCGGCAGATCAATGGCATTTTGATTCGTGCACTCGATCAGAGCGATCATATATTTCCGATCATTCAACAATCACTACCCTATTTGCGCAATGGACTCCGTCTACTTGGCTTGTTTGACATGCTAGGTTATCAAAAGGAAAAAATACGATTCATCGTGAACCGTCATGAAGCAAATACCATCGGCGTTGAGGCGGTTGAGCGTTCTTTAGGGCAGCCAATTGCCTACCTGGTACCCAATAATTTTGATGTCGTCAACGAATCCATTAATCAAGGCGTTTCAGTACTGAAACTGGCACGTAGCTGCAATGTAACGAAAGCACTGGTTGAAATAACCCATGCATATTCTGGTGCTAGAGAGCCGGATAACGACAGCATTATCCGCCGATTTTTTGTTCGTAATAAATCCATCTGAATGACATTTACATCGAAAAAATAAAAAATGATCTTGGCTCCAAGCCCTTGGAACGATTTGCATTGGTACCGGAGACACCTGTGCAAATTAACAAAGATCGGGGCGACTACTCCAATGAAGCTTTCACTGTCTTGCAAAAGTGTGTCTACCAGCGCGTATTTGAAAAAATTGATCTGGAGCGTATGCAAAATCTCAATGCAGATCAGTTGGGCCGCGAGATGTCTTTGTTGGTCAATCACATTCTTGATGAGGATCATCTCGCAGTCAATCATGCAGAGCGCTTGCATCTGGTTCAAGATATACAAAATGAAATGCTGGGTTTGGGATCCCTTGAGGCCTTGATACACTTTGCGACAGTGTCCGATATCTTGGTGAACTCGCCCGACAAGGTCTATGTTGAGCGGCATGGAAAGCTGGAGCTAACCCAGATTCGCTTCCATGATGCTGAGCACGTGATGAAGATCATCGGACGCATCGTCTCACGCGTAGGCCGTCGTATTGATGAGTCCAGCCCTATGGTCGATGCCCGTCTGCCCGATGGCTCACGCGTCAATGCAATCATCGCGCCACTCGCGCTGGACGGACCAGTGTTGTCGATACGCCGTTTTTCCCGGCAGCCGCTGGCTATCGATGATTTAATCGAGCTTAAGATATTGGCACCCCCAATGGCACAGCTGCTGGAGGCACTGGTCAAGGCGCGGATCAATGTATTGATTTCCGGCGGCACTGGGAGTGGCAAGACCACGCTGCTCAATGTCATGTCCAGTTGCATACCAATTCAGGAGCGCATTCTGACCATTGAAGATGTGGCAGAACTGCAGCTACAGCAGCCACATGTTGTCAGACTGGAGACCCGGCCTCCCAACATTTAGGGGAAAGGCGAAGTGAATCAGAGAGCTCTGGTCAGGAATGCGCTGCGTATGCGGCCAGATCGCATCATTCTTGGTGAGGTGCGGGGTGATGAAGCACT
>SYFN01000181.1 GCA_005800405.1 Burkholderiales bacterium | reverse complement strand
GCCGTCGCGCGTCGCGACGACCTCAATGCGTGTGGGCGTGGGTGTGCGGATGCGCGTGGTCGTGGTCGTCGGCCGCGTGGACGTGCGGCGCCATCGGGCCGGGGTCGGCGGGGACGAGGGCGACCAACGTGAAGGGTTGCAAATCCAGTCTTACTGAACGCGCAGCCGGACCTTCGCCGATCATGATATCGATCTGGTAATCCTCGAGCGCAGGATAGAGAATTTCTTCCACTACTGGCGAGAGCCGGTGAATCTCGTCGATGAACAATACATCATTGGCTTCGAGATTGGTCAGCAAGGCGGCGAGATCACCGGCACGTTCAAGCACCGGACCCGAGGTCTGACGCAGGTTGACACCCATTTCACGCGCAATGATGTGCGCGAGCGTGGTCTTGCCTAATCCGGGTGGACCAAACAAGAGCGTGTGGTCTAATGCCTCGCCACGATTGCGTGCCGCCGTGATGAAAATCTCGAGCTGCTCACGAATTTTTTCCTGGCCCACATAGTCATCGAGCTTGTGCGGACGTAGCGCGCGCTCGATCGCCTCTTCGTTGGGTGACACCGGGGTGGCGGCAATGATGCGCTGCTCGCTGAAATCGTCGGTCTGTATGCTCATCGCTGCATTGTAGCCTGAGGAGGACTAGCTTAAGACTTGGAAAGGGCTTTGAGCGCCTGACGTATACCATCAGATACGCTACTGCCGGCGGGCACTTGTTCGAGCGCGAGTGTAGCTTCTTTGTCCGAATAGCCCAGCGCCAGTAGCGCGTTCAGAATGTCGCCGTTGCTGTCTTGTGCCGCCGCACCACCCCTACCGAGATCGGCGCCGAGTTTGCCTTTTAATTCGAGCAGCAAACGCTCTGCCGTTTTTTTACCGATACCGGGGATCTTGGTGAGCCGCCCTGCCTCCTGCAAGGTGACGGCCTGCGCCAGATCTGCTACCGACATACCAGATAACAGGGATAGCGCGGTGCGAGCGCCGACACCACTGATCTTGATCAGCTCGCGAAACAGCTTCCGCTCCTGCACGGTGCCAAAACCAAACAGCAATTGCGCATCTTCGCGCACGACGAAGTGGGTAAGCAAGACGACCTTATCACCCACCGAAGGCAATTGATAAAAGGTACTCATGGGGACGCTGACTTCATAACCCACACCCTGGCAATCGACGATTAATTGCAGAGGATTTTTATCGAGCAGAATACCGGAGAGGCGACCTATCATGGAAAGTCTCTTGTGATGATGCCGAACGATGAATAATAACGCAGTGCTGCCAGCCTCTAGCCGACTAGACGACCACCACGCACGCGCAGTCCTTTGCGGGCCAATTCAGGTGCCAGACTACTGAGCCCGGTGATACCCGCACCGGCATGTGCGTGGCAGATGGCCACGCCCAGCGCATCGGCGGCGTCAGTGCCGGGCAAACCCTCGAGCTTCAGCAAACGCTGCACCATGGCCTGTACCTGGGATTTTTGCGCCTTGCCCTGCCCAACCACTGCTTTTTTTACTTGCAGCGCGGTGTATTCGGCCACCGGTAAACGGGCACCCACCAGCCCGCAAATTGCAGCGCCGCGCGCCTGACCAAGGAGCAGGGTGGACTGAGGATTGACGTTGGAAAAAACGATTTCGATAGCTGCGCAATCCGGCTGATAGGTAGAGATGACTTCGGCCACACCATCAAGGATGACTTTAAGCCGCGACGGCAAATCACCGTCGGGTATGCGTATCGTGCCAGAGGCGATATAGGCAAGCCGACTACCCTCTTTGCGTATCACGCCAAAGCCGGTTACGCGCAAGCCGGGGTCGATGCCGAGGATTTTCATGCCGAGATTATGACAGGAGGGCGGGGCAGAGGTTGTTCCAGCGGGGGTTTCAGACCGCATGCGTTTTGCCCCCGAAACGGTGATGGCATACTCGCCATTGCACATCCTGCAAGACGAGATCCAGCGTCGTTTGTACAACAGTCATCAATGCCTGAAGTGCCTAACCCCCGTAAACGCCATCACCACCCCCTGTTCGTCTGCCGCATCGATCACTTCCTGATCACGCATCGACCCACCCGGCTGCACGACGGCTGTTGCACCCGCACTGACCACGACATCGAGTCCATCGCGAAACGGGAAGAAAGCATCGGAGGCCACTGCAGAACCCGCGAGTGAGAGATTGGCGTTTTGCGCCTTGATCGAGGCAATGCGCGCCGAATCCACCCGACTCATTTGACCGGCACCAACGCCGAGGGTCATGCCATTACCGCAAAAGACGATGGCATTCGATTTGACGAATTTAGCGACGCGCCATGCGAACATCATGTCCAGCAATTGCTGTGGGGTTGGCTGTTTTTTGCTGACGATGTTGAATTCATCAGACTTCACCTGCTTCGCATCCTGCGCCTGCAACAGCAATCCACCACCGACACGTTTGATATCGAAGGGATTACTGCCACCACCCAGCAGAATCTCCAACAGACGTACATTCTGTTTGGCTTCAAATACCTTGCGCGCTTGAGCAGTGAAAGCGGGGGCGATGAGTACCTCGACGAATTGTTTAGCGATTGATTCAGCGGCATTACCATCCACTTCGACATTAAAAGCAATGATGCCACCGAATGCCGAGGTCGGATCCGTCTGGAGCGCTTTTGTGTAGGCATCAGCCGCATCAACACCCAGCGCGACACCGCAAGGGTTGGCATGTTTGATGATCACGCAGGCGCTACCTTCGAAACTTTTCACACATTCCCAGGCCGCATCGGCATCAGCGATGTTGTTGTAAGAGAGTTCTTTGCCCTGCAGCTGACGGTAATTGGCCAACGCACCGTCAACGGTGGCGATATCGCGATAAAAAGCGGCGGACTGGTGGGGATTTTCGCCGTAGCGCATATCTTGCACTTTGGTGAATTGCAGGTTGAGTGTCTCGGGATAGACGAAGCGGGTAGCATGCCGCAGATCTGGGCCCAGTGAACTGAGGTAATTGGTGATGGCGCCATCGTATTGCGCGGTATGCGCAAATACTTTTTTGGCGAGGACAAAGCGGGTATGGTCACTCACATTACCCTGCCCGGTACGCATTTCGGTCAGCACTTGGTTGTAATCTAAAGGATCACAGATTACCACCACATCTTTGTGATTTTTTGCCGATGAACGCAGCATCGCAGGGCCGCCGATGTCGATATTTTCAATCGCATCGTCAAGCGAACATTGGTCTTTTGCGACGGTTTGCTGAAAGGGATACAGATTGACCACCAACATATCAATGGTCGGTATGTCATGCGTGGCGAGCGCCTGCATGTGGGCAGAAAAATCCCGACGCGCGAGTATGCCGCCGTGTACCTTGGGATGCAGCGTCTTGATTCGCCCATCGAGCATTTCGGGGAAACCCGTGTAATCCGCGACCTCGGTCACCTCAAGGCCATTTTCTGCCAGCAAGCGAGCGGTACCGCCAGTAGAAAGCAGCTTCACATCCATGGCGGCGAGGGCTCGGGCAAATTCGAGTACACCCGTTTTATCGGAGACGGAAATAAGCGCTTGTCTGATCATGAGTAATTATCAAAATTTGAACGAGGCAGGTAAGCTGCGTATGAATCTGAGGCGTCAGAGCAAACCGTGCTGCTGCAATTTTTTTCGCAGCGTGTTGCGGTTGATGCCCAGCATCTCGGCTGCGTGTGACTGATTACCTCTGGCGCGTGCCATCGCGGCTTCCAGCATGGGTTTTTCGACGGTAAATACGACCATTTCGTAGACGTTGTGTGGCTGCACATCCCCGAGGTCACGGAAATATTTCTCAAGACTTTTCTTGACGACATCCTGAATATTGTCTTTGCTCATACTGAATCGGTCGCTGAGAAATGTGAGGGTTTATGCAAATTCAGCCGTTTCACGCGGCCAGCTTGTGCGCGGCGGGGGCATATTGTAACCGCTCGCCAAACGCATGCTGCGACTGAAAAAATGCGTCGACTCCTGCCCGCTGAGCGTCGCAATCCTCGATCAAGTTCATCTGCTGGCGAAAGATCTCCCCACCCTCCAGTGATCTGACATACCAGCCGATGTGTTTGCGCGCCGTGCGCACGCCAAGATAGTCACCATAAAATGCATAATGCTCCAGCAAATGATGTGACATCAGTTGTCTAACTTCTTCAATTTTCGGTGGCAAAAGATGCTGGCCGGTACGCAAAAAATGATCGATCTCGCGAAAAATCCATGGCCGCCCCTGCGCTGCCCGACCGATCATGACCGCGTCGGCACCGGTTTTTTTCAGGACAAACGCGGCTTTTTCCGGGGTGTCGATATCGCCGTTTGCAACAACCGGCACACGTACCGCCGCTTTAACTGCGGCGATCATGTCGTACTCGGCCTCGCCGCTGTAGCCATCCGCGCGCGTTCTGCCATGCAGTGTCAGCATGGCTATGCCCGTTTGCTCGGCAATCCGCGCAATCGTCAGAGCATTTTTGTTCTGTCGATCCCAGCCCGTACGAAATTTCAGCGTAACAGGCACGTCAACCGCCGCGACCACGGCTTCGAGCAGGCTGGCCACCAGCGGCTCATCTCGCAAGAGCGCCGAGCCGCACCAGTTGTTGCAGACTTTTTTGACGGGACAGCCCATATTGATATCAAT
>SYFN01000180.1 GCA_005800405.1 Burkholderiales bacterium | reverse complement strand
TCGAAAATTGCAACAGTACAAAAACGCGCCTGCGGATTCCGGAATCGAGACAATTTCAAGATCGCCATTTACTTTCATTGTGGCGGACTTGAGCTTTATCCGGCTTCAGTGACCCACAGGAAAGTCGGATGAATCATTTTTACAAAGACAGTGAGGCACAGCGTGCCGTTCCTTCTTTAGCTATTGAGGTGGCCAATGGAAATGGCGTACTGGGTCTTGCCAGATCGTTGCGGGGATTGTTGGATGGACAAAGCTGGCGTGTCGTACGTACCGTGAATCATAAACCGTTCGGTGTACGCTTTTCCCGCATCGAATACGTCTCCGATTCGGCCAAGGAGGCTAAGAATTTGGCAGACGCTCTGGGGATTGACGCACAACTTCGTCTGAATAATCACCAGGGGAGCACGCAAATGCGCATCATTCTTGGCCATGATCTGAAGGATCTGAGTGCGATAAGACACCGTTTTGCAGCAATCACTCAAGCTGCACATACTACCAGCGTCATTCCTGCAAGGTCCGATGAACGCCATGCGGTGAACTGATCATTGCGCTGATGCGGCGTTAGCGCTTGTATTCTCTTGCGCGCTCCACACCACATCCTGATCAACTTAATACAAGCTGCATTTTAGCTTACTGTTTTTCTGGCAAGCGGCAAGGGCACGCGAGGGTGGATCATCGCCGTCTTCTGCCTAGCTCCACGCTCCGGATGCAGATAGGGCGAAGGCGCGCGGCAGTGGCTGACTGAGATAATGCCGATAGGCCTCGCGACCCGACTGTTTCAGATGAGGAATCGCATCAATATTGTCGATCGCTGCAAATCCGCTGGCCGAGATGCGAGCTGCTTCACCAACCGGTGTGTTGATATCACTTGGCAGACCTACGCGCTGCAGAAAGCGTTCCGTTTCTGGCCACCAGACCGGAATGCCATCACGACTACTAATCAAGCCGTGAGCATCCGATTTGAAGCGGCCATAGGCGATGAGTTGCGATGATCCTCCGGCTGATTGGTAGGCGTTTTGCAGGCGTTGCGCCAGTGAAGGATCAAAGTAGCTGTCATTCTCACCGTAGAACCAAAGGCTGGGTAGCGATGTTCTACTGCCGTAGTTGGAAAATGCAGTAACCAGTGCAGATTTCCAGTCACAGAAATCACCATCAATACGCAGACCACCCGCAAAATTGATCAGGCCGCGTACCCCGGGAAACTGCTGTGTACCGAAGGCCATGGTAGCCAGCCCACCATAGAATTGACCTGCAACGATTACCCGATCATGGTCGATCCAAGGCATTTTGGTCAGAGCGTGCAAGGCAGCTTCAATGTCGTCAGCCTGCACCATGCCGTTGTCATGCATGTTGCAACCGAAGTCGCTATAGATACCGCCAGATTTTGAAAATCCCTTGCGCATCGGGATGGTGACTGCATAACCCCGTCTTACAAATTCCCGTCCCATAGCAAGAAAGTGATCTCTTTTTTATGCTGCAGGTTTGCCACGTTCTTTGCCATGGTTCATCAGCAGTAATGGAAATGGACCTTCGCCCGGTGGTCTGTAGATCGTGGTTTCAAATTGCAGCGCTTTGCCATTTTCGACAACCAGCAACATGAACACCTGCTCATTGATCGATGTATCAAGTCCCTGTGCTTTCGCTTGTCGTGTGAACAGCGTGAACACGGTGAGGATGCACAGGACGTGAATGACGACGAGATACAGACGAGGTTTCATGAAATCTTTTTGATGAGTCGATATCGCTCATTCTAAAGATCACGTTGCCAGTGCTCAATGACTCAACGAAAAATTTCCGCGACTAATGACGAAAATTGAAATTTTGTTACACAAGCGCTGGCCACTTGTCATGCGGATCTCTTTGGGAGCAGGCATTTGTCATGAGCTGCCAAGCGATCGCTCGATCACTCAATCGCTTCCAATCGCGTTGCCTTCATGCGCGATGCCAGCAGCTTTCCCTTACGAGCGCGCTTGCCGAAATGATGCGCGAGATCCGCACCGCTGAGGTTGTTTTCCTGCGGCTTGCCACTGCGTGCACCGGTGCCAAGAATTCTTACGCCTTTTTTTGAGATCGGTTGCGCTGCCAGCAGCTTTTCGTTCACATCGAGATCCATCAGCGTCACGCCGCGTCCGCCACTGGCTTGTGTCTTGATCTCATCCAGGCCGAAAACCAACAGACGTCCTTTCTCGGACAGACATACCAACGTGCTGGCTTGTTTGCCGATGATGGCAGGCATCACGGGCTCGTCGCCTTCGTCCATGCTCATGAAGGATTTGCCACCCTTCTGGCGGCTGATCATATCGCCCGCTTTGGCAGCAAAGCCGAAGCCACCCGTGGACGCCAGCAGCAGCGGTGTTTCGGGTGTGCCTGCAAAATAATGAACAAGACGTGTGCCGTTTTCCACTTCGATCAGCGTGGTCATGGGCACACCGTCACCGCGCGCCCCCGGCAATTGCGATACCGAGACTGAGTACACGCGGCCATTAGAGCCGAATGCAAGTACATGATCTGTGGTGCGGCATTCGAAGGTCGCATACAGGCTATCGCCCGCCTTGAAGATGAACTGCTGCGCATCATGACCATGACCTTGACGGGCGCGAACCCAGCCTTTTTGCGACATGATGACGGTCACAGGTTCATCAATGATTTTGATCTCGGCAACGGCTTTTTCTGCGGCCTTGATCAGCGTGCGACGCGCATCGCCATGTTGTTTTGCGTCCGCATCGATTTCCTTGACGATGAGTTTTTTCATAGAGGCCGGATTGTCGAGCAGTTCCTGCAGCGTCGCTTTCTCCTTGCGCAGTTCGGCAAGTTCCTGCTGCACTTTGATCGCTTCGAGTCGCGCGAGCTGGCGCAGACGAATTTCGAAAATATCTTCTGCCTGTCGTTCGGATAGTTTGAAGGCCTTTATCAGCGCGGGCTTAGGCTCATCAGACTCGCGAATGATCTTGATGACCTTGTCGATATTGAGCAGTACGACTTCACGACCTTCCAGAATGTGAATACGATCATCCACCTTGGCGAGTCGGTGCTGCGTACGACGGGTGACGGTGCCAAAGCGAAACCCGATCCATTCGCGCAGAATATCGCCCAGACCCTTCTGACGCGGCTTGCCATCATTGCCGATCATGACCAGATTGACGCCGACATTGTTTTCCAGCGAGGTGTGCGCGAGCAGCAGATTGCTGAACTCTTCCTGATCCTGATTTTTTGATTTTGGCTCGAACACCAGACGCACCGGCGCATCGCGACCGGATTCGTCGCGCACGGTATCAAGCACACCAAGAATCGCTTGTTTGTTGGCCATCTGATCGAGTGACAAACTCTTTTTACCCAGCTTGATTTTAGGATTGGTGAGTTCTTCGATTTCTTCCAGAATTTTTTGGGATGAGGTGCCCGGAGGCAGTTCAGTCACGAACAGCTGCCACTGACCTCGCGCCAGATCTTCGATTTTCCAGAGCGCGCGTACTTTGATACTGCCGCGTCCATTCTGATAAACCTCACTGACGGTGGCATCAGGCGTGATGATCTGGCCGCCACCGGGGAAATCCGGGCCGGGTATCAGTGCCATCAGTTCATCGTGGGAGAGCTTGGGATTTTTGATGAGTGCCACTGCGGCTTGTGCGACCTCATGCAGGTTATGTGAGGGTATTTCAGTCGCCAGCCCCACCGCGATACCCGACGCGCCATTGAGCAGCACGAACGGCAGACGCGCCGGCAGCAGCTTAGGTTCTTCGGTCGAGCCATCATAGTTGGGCTGAAAGTCCACCGTACCCAGGTCGATTTCATCGAGCAGCAGGCGCGAGATGGGGGTCAGACGCGCTTCGGTGTAACGCATGGCAGCGGCACCATCACCATCGCGCGAACCAAAATTGCCATGACCGTCGACCAGCGGATAGCGCAGCGAAAAATGCTGGGCCATCCGTACCATAGCGTCATACACCGACTGATCGCCATGCGGATGCAGTTTACCGAGCACGTCACCAACGACGGCTGCCGATTTGCGAGGCTTGGCGGCTGGATCAAGTCGGAGCTGATCCATCGCGTACAAAATACGCCGTTGCACGGGTTTCTGACCATCGCAAACATCGGGCAATGCGCGGCCCTTGACGACGGAGATCGCATAGTCAAGATACGCACGCTCGGCAAAAGTTGCCAGTGTCAGGGATTCGCCATCTTCATCTGCAGCGGCTTCGAAGAGATTTGTTTGGTCGCTCATGTGTTCGTGCTTATTTTAATGTTCTTTGTCTTGTGCCGATGGATCCCAGCTTGTGCTGGAATCCATGCCCGTGATGCTTTTACAGACGCTTGTTCTCAGATATCCGCTTCCACTTCATTCCCATGTTCTTCCAGCCAGGAACGACGTGCTGCCGCTTCGCCTTTGCCCATGAGCATGGTGAAACGATCCTCCGATGCTTTCAGGCCCAGCTCACCGAGTGAGACGGGCAGGAGGCGTCGGGTATCCGGATTCATGGTGGTTTCCCATAATTGTTCGGCACTCATTTCGCCCAGACCCTTGAAGCGGGCAATGCTCCATGCACCGTCTTTTACACCGTCTTTTCGCAGCTTGTCTTCGATAGCTTCCAGTTCGCCGCTGTCGAGCGCATATATTTTTTGCGCCGGCTTTTTACCACGCGCAGGTGCATCAACGCGATACAGGGGTGGTCGCGCGATATGAATATGACCGCGTTCGATTAGTTTGGGGAAGTGCCGGAAGAAGAGGGTAAGTAGTAGCACCTGAATATGCGAGCCATCGACATCGGCATCCGATAGGATGCAGACACGTCCGTAGCGCAGGCCGGATAAATCCGGGGTGTCGTTCTTCCCATGGGGATCCACACCGATGGCAACAGCGATATCGTGAATCTCGTTGTTGGCAAACAGACGATCGCGCTCGGTTTCCCAAGCGTTCAGCACTTTGCCGCGCAGCGGCAGGATCGCCTGAAATTCTTTATCGCGTCCCATCTTGGCCGAGCCGCCGGCGGAATCACCCTCGACCAGAAAGATTTCATTACGCGTCAGATCAGTGGATTCGCAATCAGTGAGCTTGCCGGGCAACACGGCAATACCTGAGGATTTTTTCTTTTCCACCTTCTGCGCCGAGCGCAAACGACTTTGCGCCTGACGTATCACCAGTTCAGCGAGCTTTTTGCCGTAATCAACATGCTGATTCAGCCACAGCTCAAGCGATGTGCGTGAGTAGCCACCGACCAGCCGTACTGCATCGCGCGAGTTGAGTCGCTCTTTGATCTGGCCCTGGAATTGCGGATCAAGTACCTTTGCCGACAAAACAAAGGACGCACGCGCAAACACATCTTCGGGTAATAACTTCACACCCTTAGGCAGCAGCGAGTGCATTTCAACGAAGCTTTTGACTGCACCAAAGAGACCTTCACGCAAGCCGGATTCATGGGTGCCGCCCGCGGGCGTGGGGATCAGGTTCACATAGGATTCCCGCACGATATTGCCATCCTCCGTCCAGGCAACGACCCAAGCCGCGCCCTCACCTTCGGCGAAACCCTCGGCGTCGGGGCTTGCATACTGTTCGCCTTCGAACAGAGGTATCAGCGTCTCGCCGCTGCCGGACTGCGATAGGGCTTCAGTCAAATAGCCGCGCAGGCCTTGCTCATAGAGCCAGGTTTGCGTATCGCCGGATTTTTCCTGGGCGAAGCTCACTTTGACACCGGGCAGCAGCACGGCCTTGGAGCGCAGCAGTCGCTGTAACTCGGCAATCGGAATAATCGGCGAATCGAAATATTTAGGATCGGGCCAGACCGTCACCCGGGTACCGGATTTCTTATCTTCCTTGCCAGCGGCGCGTGATTTCAGTTTTGAGGTGAGGTCGCCACCGGAGAAGGCAATCGTGTGTACACCATTACCTTTGTAATCCTTGCGCCAGACGGTAATATCGAGTTTAGAAGACAGCGCATTGGTGACAGAAACACCAACACCGTGCAGACCACCTGAGAATGCATACGCGCCCCCCGAACCCTTGTCGAATTTACCGCCGGCGTGCAGACGGGTGAAGACGATTTCGACCGTGGGTACTTTTTCTTCCGGATGCAGGCCGACGGGGATACCGCGACCATCGTCTTCAACGCTAATGCTGCCATCTTTATGCAGCGTGACAAAGATATTCTTGCCGTGACCGCCGAGCGCTTCATCGGAGGCATTGTCAATCACTTCCTGAATGATGTGGAGTGGATTCTCGGTCCGGGTATACATACCGGGTCGTTGCCGGACTGGTTCGAGTCCTTTCAGGACGCGGATGGATGATTCGCTGTAATCAGATTTTTTGCTGGCCATGCGACAAGTGTAGGTGGTTAAAAGCGGTGGGCCCGGAGGATGTGTTTAGTGACATACCCTCCGAGGCAAAGTGGCTGCATTCTAATGAAATTTCCCGCAGAGGGGATCACGGCGTCAGAAAAGTCTATTTCGATAGCATCTGCATCGCGCATTCCAGGCCATCCATGGTGATCGGGTACATGCGCTCGCTCATCAGTTGACGGATGATAGCGATCGATTGCCTGTACTGCCACAGTGCCTCGGGTTCGGGATTGAGCCAGACGCATCTGGGGAACTGCTGGGCAAAGCGCTGCAGCCAGACTGCGCCGGCTTCTTCATTGTGATATTCGACCGAGCCACCGGGCTGAACAATTTCGTAGGGGCTCATGGTGGCGTCGCC
>SYFN01000179.1 GCA_005800405.1 Burkholderiales bacterium | reverse complement strand
GCCTGACTTTGGCGTATAAGTCCACGCCTGTGTACATCCTCTCTGCCTCTCCGAATCCAATCTAAGATCTCAGGATAGGCTTGGGACCGGTACCCGGTTACGCCGCCGCTAACTGGTTCCCTTTTACTCCGCCGTTCACACTGCAGGCTGGCTGACAGCCTTATTCGTCACCCGTCATCCGAAAGCAATGACGGACAAGGAATTCTTTGCGGGCATCGGGCCCGCACCAATCAGAACGTGTGGCGAACACCCAGGTTGAATGCCGTGTCACCAGAGCCGGGTTCGGAGTTGTTTCTGACTTTATATGTAACGCCACCCCGCTTGTTGTCAATGGTTGCCCATGCCGCATAAAGATTGGTGCGTTTGGACAGCGCGTAGGTATACCCAAGGCCAAATTGGCTGGCGTCCAGGTTCGAATCCGAGCGACCATCTTTGTTGATGTAGGAAGCGATAAAGGTGTGATTGCCAAAGGGGACGCTAACGCCAATCAGAAAATCTCTGCTTTTTCCTTTGGCTGCGCCTCCGGTAGGGATGATTTGCTGATCATTGTCGGAATAGGCTGCAAACACCTTGGCTACCTCAAAATTGTAGTTGGCAGCCAGCATGGTGCTAGTGCCATCCGTCGTACTAGCTGATGAATCATTAGCACGGTGGTGGGCAAGACGAACGTTCAGTGTGCCCGCGCTGTAACCGATAGAGCCGCCAACATTCCTCCCGCCGCTGTCGACCCCCGTAATACTTTCGCCAAAACCGTAAGCTAATTCAGCCGACAAGCCCGAGAAAATCGGCGACACATATTTCACCGCGTTATTCATCCGAATACCAGTGTGAGGGATCAGATTTTGCGCATTGCCAGCAAGACCACTGGCGAAAGGGTCGGCTACCGCGTTAAGAGTCAGGAAGAAAGGTGTGTATTGGCGACCTAGCGTCACGGTACCGGCATCGCCTTGCAGACCCAAAAAGGCTTGACGTGCAAATGCGATATTCGAAGTCGTTGGAGCTGTGGTAGAAGCGAAACCGCCAGTGTCTGCGGCAATACCCGTTTCAAGCACGAACAAAGCTTTCATATTGTTGCCAAGATCTTCAGTGCCTTTGAAACCGAGCCGAGTGCCTGATTGCGCACCACTGTTAATTTTCTCCTGCGATCTCACTGCTCCGCCGCTTTCAGCAACGAAGCCCATATCCACAATCCCATAAGTCGTCAGCGACTGAGCGTTTGCAGAGCCTGCAAATGCGCTTGCACAAGCCAGCGCCATGAGTGACTTTTTCATTTTTCATCCCCAAATGTTCAGTTGTGTCGAGTTTTGAAAATCCGGGCGAGTCGGATGAGGGGACATTAATTTCTAAAATAGAAACAACACGAAGTTTGGCCACCGTTGGTTTTCGCGCTCCGGCAAAACTCGCCTCACGAGCCAACACTGTTGTTTTATTCGCACTAGTTACCGTTGACGTCACCTTGTCGAACAGCGCAAAGTTAAGTTTTTTTTGATAACTTTATGAAGGTAGATTTTTGGCTTGTGAGGTCTTTGGGCTGTTGCACAAGCGCTACTTCAAGTGTGTGTTTCTCCTGTCACTCGGGGTGCCGCGGTGCTCAAAGGTGGAAATCTGTCGATCAAGACCGACGGGATTTATGGCTAATCGTGAGGAATTACTGATCATTCGCTCTGCCCGCGCCGGACAGTCTCACGCGCAATTGGCGCTGGGCAAGCGTTATTTGTTCGGCGGATCAGGTTTGCCGCAGAGCCATGCGACCGCGCTTCACTGTTTGGAAAAAGCAGCGGAGCAAAACATGGCGGATGCCTGGTTCTTGATCGGCGAGCATGTGCCTTTTGAGGTTGCTAAGCAATCGTCGGATCCGCTGGGTGTGGCCGTCTGGTACGAGCGCGATTTTGAAGGCGGCATGGCCAAGGCGGGGCTTATCCTCGCCATGCTGGTTTTTGCTTCCTGGCCGCGAGCGGATCAGTTGCTGCGCCAGAGAGACATGCGAGCGCTGCAAGCCGCTGCCGAGTCGGGACTGGCAGACGCGCAATGGCTGCCCAGCAGCTCGGTATTGCCGATGTGGTCGCGCAGCCGAAACCTGCAGAGCTTTCGCCCGCCGCAAGGACGCGACGCAGTGCAGCGATTGAATGGTCATCGCGGGCCGCTCGAGGCGGCATCATGCCGGCGCAGCGCGCAATCGCCGACTACTTTTGGGGCCTAGGCGATTATCTGAAGTTCCTGTTCTGGTCTTTGCCGATTGCTCAAAATATCGAACGGCATGCTGGTAGCGGCGCTCGTCGCTGCCAGATCGAGCGATCTCAGCAGGACTTGCTCAGGCGCTGTGCCAACGCCCTGCTGCTTACCAAAGATCCCAACAGTCAACTAATAGAACGCTATTTGAGGCTCGCAGCTGAGGGTGGAGATAGCTCAGCCCAGCTATCTTATGGTTTGTGGATTGCGCGGATGGACGAGAGTGGTCATCGTCTGCCATCCATACCAGGCGTTGCCCACTACAAGAAAGCGATACGCTGGCTATCGCTGGCAGCTGACCAGGGTATCGCTGCTGCCTGGTATGCGATGTCCCGCATTTATCTCAAACCCGAGTTTTCCCGTCGCAGTATCAACGAGGCACGTCGCTATCTCGAAATGGCCGCAGTGACTGGCCATGTGCGCTCGCAACTCGAATTGGGTCTGGTCGCGTGGCGTTCGCGAAAAGTGGAAAAAGGCTCTGATATTCGTGCGGTTTACTGGTTGCAAACGGCCGCAGGCCAGGATAACCGAGAGGCGAAATCGCTGCTGGAGCGCATCGCACCGCCCGCACGCAAAGCCGAATGGGCGCACGCTGCGCGTGCTGTGTTCAGTCGCGATACGAGCAATCAGTACCCGTTTCTGGCCGCGCGTGTCGAGCTGGGCTATTGGTTCGGCCTGACGCGCGCGGAGGCGCTGCTGATTGATATTTAAGCTGCCGATCATGGGCATTGTCTCGAGATTGATATTCGAGATCAGCATCCGCGTAGTCGTCGTCGTCTGGTGCAGATCGTCACTGGCGACCAGCGCGCTGCACTGGATCGAGTGGCTCGTATGTTTGATGCGGTGGAAGCCAAAGGTGTCGCCGGTCAGGAAGGTAATTACCGGCAGCGCCTGTATCGGTTCCGTAGCCTGATGGCGCAGTGCCGCTATCAACGCGGCGCGAGTCCAGCGGTTTGATACACAACGCAGACTGCGTTCGTCTCCGCGATCAGATATCTATCGTGCCTTCAAATACGCTAACCGCTGGCCCGGTCAGCATCACCGGACTCTGCTCACCCTCCCACGTAATTGACAACTCGCCACCCCGTGTGGCGACGGCGACCGGACTATCGAGCAGTCCAAGCTGAATGCCCGCGACAACGGCTCCACAGGCCCCCGTGCCGCATGCCAGCGTTTCCCCTGCGCCTCTTTCAAAAACGCGTAAACGAATGTGCTGTCGATCCACCACTTGCATGAAACCGGCGTTCACCCTGCGCGGAAAACAGGAATGTTTTTCAATCAGGGGGCCTTCTTCCGACACCGGCGCGGTGTTGACATCATCAACCTGCTGCACGGCATGCGGATTACCCATTGAGAGAACAACAAATTCCCGAAGATGAGCTCTTATGGGGATAGCCCAGAGCCTGGCAGCATATTGTGGTTTGCTGGCCAACCCAGCAGTATCGAATGGCACGCGCGCCGGATCAAATACGGGCGCGCCCATATCAACTGTGATACGACCGTCATCCTCCAATCGCGACCGGATTACACCTGCAATCGTTTCCACGCGAATCTCACGATGTTCGGTCAGGCCTTTTTCAACAACAAACTTTACAAACGCCCGCGCCCCGTTACCACATTGCTCGACCTCGCCACCATCAGAATTGAATATTCGGTAGCGGAAATCAACCCCAGGCATGGTCGGTTTCTCAACGATCAGAATCTGATCAGCGCCGATACCGACGCGACGATTGGCGATATCGCGCCATTGGTCGCTGGTGAGGTTGACGCTTTGGTTGATTGCATCAATCACTACAAAATCATTGCCAGCACCGTGCATTTTTGTGAATCTGAGTTTCATGCATCTTCTCTCTTTGTCAACGAGTGGGGGTATCGTACGCGCCTGTCATACCTTCGGGCCGCGTTTTGAATCGTTTGTGTGACCAGAAATATTCCGAAGGTGCCTCGAGTATGCGCACTTCGATGAATGCATTCATTCGAGCTGTCGCCGCCTCGATATCCGTGCCCGGATAGTCGTCCCAGGGAGGATAGAAGGTCACTTGCCAGCCTTCATAATTCAGAAGGAACCGTGTTGCAACGGGAATCACCTGACCATCAGTTGCCATGGTCAGTCTCGCCGGCGCAGTTAAGGTCGCTGCGGGCACACCAAAAAAAGGTACGAAGACGGATTCGCGACGACCGAAATCCATGTCAGGCAGCATCAGAAACGGGCGGCCATCACGCATCGCGCGAATGATGGATTTGATACCGGCCTGACGCGTGATGAGGTTACGTTCATCTGGCGTAAATCGGAGGCGACCTTTGCGCAGTGCTTCATCGAATACCCGATTGTGCTGCGTCGTGTACATCGAGCATGCTGGTCCTGCCATGGTGATCGCGACGCCCGCGACTTCAAGGCAGACGAAATGAGGGCACAGGAAAATCGTCGGCCGCGACGCGGCTGCTGCTGTGGGTACAGCGGGCACAATCCGTATCAATTTTCTCAGCCGCTCTGGCGACGCCCACCAGAGGATGCCGCGCTCGAGCACGCTGCGCGCATACCCCTGGAAATGAGCGCGCGCCATGCGAATGCGCTCCGTATCGTCAAGAGCCGGAAGACAGAGCCGTAGGTTGGTGAGCGCAATATGACGGCGATGGCGTAGCAAAACAAAGAGGAGGCTACCGATACCTTTGCCTATACGACCCAATATCGGCAAGGGCAGCCAGTGCAGCAGCCACATCAGCGCCAACATTGCTCTCATGCGGCTTCTCTGGCGATGGATGACGCCAAAGGCTGACTCTTGTAGCGGTTATAGCTCCAGAAATATTGCGATGGGCAGCGTGCGATCAGCCGTTCCATCGCAGCATTAATAATGCGCGCCTGTTGCTCGGGTGTGCCCGCCAGTCGTTCAGTAAAACGTACAAAATGAATCGCATAGCCCCTACCGAGGGACAGTCGTTCTGCATAGGCCAGCACCAGCGGGGCATTGCTCATCTGATACATTTTCGCGGGTAACGTCATCGTATACGCGGGCCGCCCGAAAAATGTAGTCCAGATACCCTCGCCGGCGCCCGGAACCTGATCCGGCAGTAGACCAATTGCGCCTCCAACGCGTAGCGTTTTGAGCAGCAATCGTACGCCTGACAAGTTGGCAGGCGCCAGCGTCAAATCCTCGCGGGCTCGCGCCTGCTCCATCAGAGGCTTGAGCGCTGTCTTGCGTGGTGGGCGGTACAGCGCTGTAAGCGGAGTTCGATTGGCAATTGTTTGTGCAATGATTTCGAAGCAGCCCAGGTGCGGTGTCAAAAAGATCACACCCCGACCCTCATCGAGTGCTGATTGAGCAACCGACCAGTCGTGAAGCACGGCGCTTTTCAGAACGCGCTCCGGTTTTGCGCACCAGATGAAAGGTAGCTCGAAAACATTCTTACCGGCTTCGACAACGGCAGATGTCAGCAGATGCGGATAGCCCGCATGCGCGAGATTGTCACGCATGCGGCGTCGGTAAGACGGCGAGCAAGCGTAAACCATCCAGCCAGCGAGTGCACCTAACCCATGCAAAATAGGCAGCGGCAGGCGAGAAAGGAGTTGAAACAGGCGGAGCAGCATGGGAAGGCGACGCGGGGATTTTGCTGAATCGAGGCAAATTGCGTAAAATAGCATGAAGTTGGATCCGCCGAGTTAATAGACAACTTGCGAGGCGGTTTAAAAATTTCGCTAAAGCGTCGTAGGTTCACCTGGTTGACCGCGACACTATGTTCAATGTTTTTCAGGGAGCTTGCATGTCAAACGATTACCTTTTCACGTCCGAGTCTGTATCAGAAGGCCATCCGGACAAAGTATCCGATCAGATTTCCGATGCGATTCTCGATGCGATCCTCGAGCAGGACCCGCGCGCGCGCGTCGCTGCCGAAACGCTTTGCAATACCGGTTTGGTGGTGCTAGCCGGTGAAATCACCACGACAGCCAACGTTGATTACATCAAGGTCGCGCGTGACACCCTCAAGTCCATCGGCTATGACAATACTGACTTCGGTATCGACTACAAAGGCTGTGCCGTCATGGTCTGCTACGACAAGCAGTCGCCAGATATTGCTCAGGGTGTTGATGAAGGCAAGGGTATGGATCTCGATCAGGGCGCT
>SYFN01000178.1 GCA_005800405.1 Burkholderiales bacterium | reverse complement strand
TACGGTGATGTCGGAGAGTGCGTTGGTGTAATCAACGCAGGTGCGGCAGGTCAGCGGGAAAAAATCCGGTGGCAGATCGGACAGCGGCAGCTGTAGAAAAGGAATGGTGCGCGTCCGGCCATCATCGTAGCGCAGCTCGACATGGTAGTCCGCTCTGAACTCTAGATACGTGATGCGAGAGGGATCATCCTCAAGTCTCGCTAAAAACGCATGAAAATTTTCCGTGCTGGTGTTGTCCGAGCAGGGCGTGCCAATCGCGTAGATTTTGTCAAAACCCAGCTCGCGCTGCAGAGCACGCAGTGCGTAGACCTGACAGGGAATGCCGATCACCGCCAGCCGGCGTATGCCCTGCGCAGCAGCGGGCTCCAGCAGCGCCAGCAAGGGCGCATAACCCATGCGCATGCCTCTGCACTGCTTCATCGCTTCTGCCCGCGTCACCAGCAGCGGCACTGGTCTCCAGCGGTCCTCCGGATCGCCGCTCATGGCAAGTACGGCATCGACTTTGCCGCTCTCCAGCAGTCGCTCGCCAAGGCGGGTGGTAATGCCCGTCCACTGCGCGCCCGCGAGCGGTGTTTTCAGGGAGGCGCGCCACATGCGGCGGAAGGTCCCGAAGTGCAGTTCATCGGCGCGGCTCGCATCCCGCGCTCGGCCATGTACTTGCTGCTCTAGCCCCTGATAGTCGGGCGAGATGAACTGACAAGCACGGCCACAGCGTTTCGGATCCGAACTGCGGGAGACACCGCAATCCGTACAGAGGCTGCGAAAGGGGGCTGATGGTGGCGTTCCGGTGGACATGGATGAGGAAAAAGAACAGTTTCCACAATTAAATGCTGCGGCCAGACAGCTGTCCACATGTTTCGGGGGTAAGTCCGTGGATGACTTGTATCAAGATAGGCCAAGTGATTGATTTTTATGGAATTTTCGAGGATGAGGGAAATCAAGGCAGCCAGTGGATTTCTTTTACGGAAAGAAATAGTTGCACGATATCTTAAAGATCTGGTATCGTTGAACCTAAATGCGAATCATTCTCACTAACATTTAATTGGTAATTTAAGGGGCCTTGTTCCGTGTATCAGCCGTTTTTTTCCTGCGTAATGCCGGCGCATTCATCGGCCGGTCAGCGGATGGGTCTGGCCATGGCGCCGATTGCGGCCGCGGTCTGCGTCTTGCTGCCCATGTCCGTCCATGTTGTTGCACAGGAAACCATTGATCGGGAATTGCCAAGAGTTGATGTGATTGGCGATTCGCTGAATGTTTTGAAGCTGCCCGGTTCAGCCACCGTCGTTGATTCAGCGACGCTTGAGGAGAGCAGGATATTCAATGTGAACGAGGCATTACGCAAGGTGCCCGGCGTCCATGTTCGCGAGGAAGAGGGTGTGGGCTTGAGACCCAATATTGGTATTCGCGGCATGAACCCCACGCGCTCCACCAAGACGCTTTTACTGGAGGATGGGCTACCGCTCTCGTTTGCGCCCTATGGTGACAATGCTAGCTACTACCATCCGCCCATTGATCGTTATGAGTCGATTGAGGTCAGCAAAGGCAGTCAGGTTATTCGTTTCGGTCCGCAGACGGCAGGGGGACTCATTAACTACATCACGCCGGAGCCGCAGCAAAGGCTAGGTGGCACTATCGGCATTGCAGGCGGCACGCGTGGTTACCTTAACGGCCATGTCATGGTGACAGGTAATGGTGCTATTGCGGATGTCTATCACAAGGAATCCGATGGTGCGCGTGACCATATGTTCAGCCGGCTGGACGATATGAACTTCAAGTGGGCTGGTCAATTGAACGATGACCACAAGCTGGTGCTGAGGGCCACGCATTTCAGGGAGTATTCACAGCTCACTTATGCGGGCCTGACGCAAGCGGAGTTTCAATACAACGCTCGCCAAAATCCCTTCAAGAACGATTATTTCGATGCAAATCGAACCGGCATGTCGGCGACCCACGAGTGGCGACTTAATGCAGACCAACGATGGATTACAAGCGTTTATGGCGCCTATTTTGATCGCGACTGGTGGCGGCAGGCGTCAAGTTCGACAGATTGCTCAGGCCGCGACCTGAATGCCGCGAGTGGTTGCGCAGTGAATGGTCGTCTGCGTGCGTACACCACAGCGGGTATGGATAGCCGATTTTTGCAAAAACATTTGGCTTTTGGTCTACAGAATGATCTGGAGGTCGGCGTCAAGCTCCAGTCAGAAACACAAAAACGTCGGCAGGAGCAATACGCTTCGTACGCCAATTTCGTTTCCAGAAGTGGGATGAGTCTCGTCGAGAACCAAGATCGTCGAGCCGATGCGGTATCAGCGTTTGCTTCTAATCGGATGCAGTTTAATGATCGCCTGGCTGTTACGCCCATCTTTCGAGTTGAACACATCAAATATGAGCGTAACGTATTGACGAATGGCGCATCCGGAAGCAGTAACTTTACGGAATTCATTCCAGGTATTGGCGCCACCTACCAACTGGATGCCACCTCCCAGTTGTTTGGTGGATTGCACAGGGGTTTCAGTCCGCCGCGGGTTGAGGATGCCATAAGCGGGACCGGCGGCTCGATCAATCTCAATGCAGAGAGCAGTGTCAATGCGGAGCTTGGTCTTCGGTCAGCTCCTGTGAAAGATATCAGTTTCGATGTCGCCGTATTTCGCAATAACTTCAGCAATCTAGTCCAAGTGGGCAGTATCGCGGGGGGCTCAACCGGCTACTCCGAGGGTAAGGCGCTGATGCAAGGGATGGAGCTCGCGGGACAAGCTGATCGCCTTACTGCAGCCGTGGAGGGCAATTTGTTCGCACGCATCGCTTACACATGGCTACCCACGGCAGAGCAGAAATCCAGTTTTAGTAGCCCGACGTCGACGACGCCGATCGTGGACCAAATCGGCAAGCGCTTGCCTTACGCCCCAGAGCAACTGTTGACTTTCACAATGGGCTACCGGGCTCCGCAGGCGTGGAACGCGCGGGTCGATTATGTGTACGTGGGCGAGCAGTACGGTAGCTTCGATAATGTGGTCACCCTGACTACCGACGGACAGAAAGGCTTGATTAATGGCTATGCTGTTTGGAATGCCGTCGCTAATTACACCGTGGGTAAAACCACTTTTTTCATCTCGGGAAAAAATCTTGCCGACAAAACCTACATCGTCGATCGTTCGCGCGGCATCCAGGTAGGCATGCCACGCACCATTCAACTGGGGATGAAGCACGCGTTTTGATGGTTTGACGAGCTTCTACTGAGCCACACCCGCTGCCGTTTCCGGTTTGATCTCCTCTTTCCGGGCTCTGCAGCGGGTACTTTTTTTAGGCGTTCAGCGTTCGTTATCCGGGAAGCAGTAGGTCGGAATATCGCAATTCGCACACGCGCACTGGTGGCGTACAAACGCCATGCACTTGCCCGGCCCGCGTGTTTCTATCATGCCTTGTGTGATCGGATTGGAAGGATTGTTGCATTCGGCCTTGAGCCGTGATTCGAGCGCAGCTTTTTGTTCCGTGTTCAGCTTGCCCGTACGGGCCGCATGGATGAACTCCATTCTCCCGCCGTTCTCTATGGCCATCGGCGGGTTCTCCGCAGCGGCGCTGAGGCACACGAACAGTGCAAGGGTCAGCGTAAATTTTGGTTGCATTGATTACTCCAGCATATCTGACCAGATGGTGCGTGCCCAATGGTTCGCGTAGCTGCCTTCACGCTCCGTCGGGCCGGCACTGACACCGCCGGAGCCGGCGACGACTTTGAAAGTACGTTCGGTTGTCACATATTCATGCACGCTGGCCACATGAACCACGTGTTTGTCGTCAATGAAGCTGTAGCAGGTATTGGTGAGCATCGGCTGTGGATTGGGATCCATACCTCCCAGCTGGGCGACAATCGCGGCGGCGGCCACTTTGGCATGATTGTTCGCCATATGGCCGCTCTTGGGCATCAGCTGAGCGACCTGAATCGAATCGCCGATCACGAACACATCTTTTGCGACGGCTGATTCGAAGCTCTGGTAGTTCACACCACACCAGCGGTTGTTGGCCATGTTTGCCAATCCTGCGCGCTGCGCAATCACGCCTGCGCGCATGGCAGGCAGCGCATTGATGACATCGGCTTTCACGTCGGCCTGTACATCGAATTTGATCAGTCCATCCTTGGGCGATACGGCAATCGCCTTGTGCTGATTGCGGTACTCGATGATGCCCTTGTACTGCTCTGCCCAGGCTTTTTTGAACAGACCCGGTTTTGAGACTACATCCTGATTGGCATCGAGAATAAGTACTTTGCTTTTGGGTTTGAATTTGCTGAAGTAAAAGGCGACCTGGCAGGC
>SYFN01000177.1 GCA_005800405.1 Burkholderiales bacterium | reverse complement strand
GCGCAGGTTGGCGCGATGTTCGCCAGGCACGTCTTGCCAGGCAGCCTCACCCTTATGCTCGCCAAAATTCACCTTGCGTTCCCGATCCTGCGCTGCAAGGAAAATCCCCCAGCGATAATCCGGCATCTTCACATGGCCAAACTGTGCCCAGCCTTCAGGCGTGGTGTTGATGGCGGTGCGCAGATAGACATCAAAGCCATGTGAGCCGTCCGGGCCCATGGCATTCCACCACTGCAGATAGTTCGGCTGCCAGTGCTCAAGCGCGCGCTGCAGGGCTCGATCTTCTGACAGGTTGACGTTGTTTGGAATTTTTTCGCTGTAGTCAATCGTGCTCACGCTATTTCCTCGTTATCTCAGTGTATTTTTTATGTTCGTTATTTTTTAGATTTCAAACTCTGCTGCCGGACCGCTGCTATATGCGATCGAAATCAAATTTGGCTTTGGTACCACTGCCATAAACTTTCAAAGCACCTAGTTCACCCACCGCATTCGGACGATTGAAAATCCAGTTCTGCCAGGCGGACAATCGACCAAACACACGCGTGGCCATGTTTTCTTTCCCATTAAAGCGCAGGTTTGCTTCCAAACCTGTCAGGGCATCAGGCGACATGCTAGCGCGCTCCTCGAGCGCCATTCGTATTTCATCAGACCAATCGATATCATCAGGATTGGTGGTCACCAGTCCTAACGCCATAGCGGAATCTGCATCCAGCGACTCACCAATTTTGGCGCGCACAGCGCCTAACAAAGCGTCATCTTCATAGAAGCGGCGCGCGAGACGCGATTGACCCGAGATCATGGGCAGTGGAGAAAAATTCATCTCGGACAAACAAAGGTACGGCGCTCGTTCCGGGCTATCCGACAGCATCAGCATGTAGCTGCGGTCGGCAGCGAACGCGAGCTCAGCTAATGTGCCGGCAAAGCAGCTATTTGTATCAATGAGCGCAAATAAAGTACGCGAAGACACATCCAGGCGAGCGAGCGTGCGTCGTAACAAACCTATAGTCTCGCGTACCAGCCAGTGCGATCCGTTTTCCACCATGCTCGCATCACAGGCCATGACGTGTCGTGCCTCGCCGCTCGTTTTCAGCAGCCAGGTACCGAGCGCCGTTTCATTCGTGCGAAGGTGCAGTATCGCGTCATCCAGCTCTCGCGCCATTTGTAGTGGCCACCAGTGAGCACCCACCGCTTCAATGCCGGCGATATCAGCAGGCGCCGGTGCCGCAGGTGCTTTGACCGTGATCGTTGCGTGACGCGCATCTCTATCCATCACAATAGAAACGAAATCGTATTCAATACCCGTCGCGGAAATTTCACGCGACAGCGGTGTCAGTTGCACGCCCTGCGCGCGCACAGGGCGGTCGCTTTGCGCTGCCAGCGCGATCGCCCGCTCGCGCACTACCTGCGCGAACACGGCAGGCTTGGCGATCTCATCAACCAATTTCCAATCCTTCGCTCGCTGACCACGAACACCCTCGGAAGTCGTGCAAAAAATATCCGCATGATCATGACGCACGTTACGCTTGTCAGTCAGACGCGTCAGTCCACCAGTACCGGGCAAAACACCCAGCAAGGGTATCTCAGGCAGACTCACCGCAGACGAGCGATCATCCACCAACACGATTTCGTCGCAAGCAGCGGCCAGCTCATAACCACCACCGGCGCATGCGCCATTGACTGCCGCCAGGAATTTCAATCCGTCATACTGGCTGGAGTCCTCCAAACCATTGCGCGTCTCATTGGTGAATTTACAGAAATTCACCTTCCACGCATGCGAGGAAAGACCTAGCATGAAGATATTCGCACCAGAACAAAAAATACGATCGCGTCCACCCGTAATGACCACAGTGCGCACGGTCGGATGCTCGAAACGAATCCGCTGGACCGCATCATGGAGCTCGATATCGACACCCAGATCGTAAGACTTGAGCTTGAGCTTGTAGCCCTCGCGAAGCCCGCCATTCTCATCGACCTTCATCGTCAGGGTCGCGATAGATCTGTCCTGGTCGTCAATTGCCAATGTCCAATGACGGTATTGTTCAGGGGCAGTCCCGTAGCTGACGATTAATGGCGAGCTCATAGATTAGATTTTGCATTATTGTGCATTTTTATTTCATACAAGCACTATATTGCATTTTACAGAGTTCGTCAATGCCGGGAGATATGCGGGCCGCATATCAGGAGTGCGGCTTGCGGAGGTCCGTGGCCAGCGGCCGGTCCCAGTTCCGAGCCAATTCACAGTCGATGCTTGGGTGTCGACCGCGCCGGACGGCATTGATATAAAAATTTTGCAACCGAGTGTCGTTCGGATCGCTATGCCAAGTCCGCAGGCGTCTGCCCGCTTCGATTGACAAGACTTAGATCTGCACCAGCATTCACCAGAACCTTCACCGACTGAAGCTCTTCTGCACGAGCAGCGTGATGCACTGGGGTGTTATTCGACTTGTCTACCGCATTGATCGGCGCACCATGAGAGATCAACAAACTGACCAAATACTGACCCGTCTTTTTGGTTGCCGCCATCATTAACGGCTGCAGGCCTTCACCGTTCGCTAACGCCAGATTAGCGCCCGCTTCGATTAAAGCTATCGCAGCTTTCATGCTTCCCGAACTGATCGCGAAATGAAGCGGCGTTTTACCACCCTTGTCCCTGATATTCAAATCAGCGCGCTTCGCCGCCAGCAAAGCGACTGCTCGGCTGTTGTCTCGCACTGCGGCGAGATGCAGCGCAGATGTTTTTCCATTGCTGATCCCCGCATTGACTTCCACATGAGGCGACTCCAGCATGACTTTTATAATTTCATTATTCCCAAATCCTATCGCGATGTGAAAAAGGTTATAGCTTTCGCCGTTGAATAAAAAATACAGACTGGGATTTACCCCTGCTTTGAGCAGACTCTTGACCGCATCAACCGCCCCCGCTGACACTGCAACGTGTAACGGCCGCTCACCTTCCTTGTTTTTTGCATTGATGTTCAGTACAGCGTCGACGCAAAAATCAATCAACGACGTATTACCCAGCTCTGCAGCGACATGCAACAGTGTATTTCCCTCCCCATCGACCTCGTCCAGAGGCCATTGATAATCGTCCAGTAAACTCAATTTCTCGATCACATCTCTCTCGGAATCAACGACATCAAAAATCACTGTCGAGCTGAGGTGATCCCATATCGTTTCTCCAAATTTTTCTATCGTTTTTTTAACGGCCTCAGTACTTCCGTGCGCGAGTTTTTCTTCCATGACGCGCGCGCCCTTGGTTTCTATGCCTTCGTAAACAGCTTTAGTTTTGATAAGCGGCCTGGGTGTGGATTTGAGCGCTGAAAAAACAATCGATTGCTCTGTAGTTTTGACGGAAACTGTTGCCCCGCTCACCGAGGCTGCGTGCTCGGCGATTTTTTCGGACGCCGGAAACTCTACACGATTCCGATGACACCAGCCCAGAAGATCAACCACCGCAAGACAAGTAATCTGTCCGTCTAGGGTGGAGACAGGTTTACTACCTCCATAAGCAACATAGCTGAAACCATCATCAGCTACTAGCTCCAAAGATCGCTTTGCGCCACAGGCTTCTAAGTGTATTTGACCTTGGTATGGAACGCCATCGCCCAGAGTGTTTCGAACACGAGAGATCAGCCAACGAAAATCGAATTCTAACGCATGATCAAGGACGCTGAGCATGTAAGTACTGTTTTTAACGTTATCGCTGTTGGATACGTTTTGAATTTCATCGGCCGCCTTTTCAATTCGAACTTCCTGATCTTCAGGTGGCGGGGCATCACCACCGTGCATGCTGACGATCACCAAGGTAGCGTGATCGATACGGCGATCTTTGTGTAACTGTACAATCTTTGAGTTGAGATTTTTCTTTCTCTCTACGATATTTTTACCCTCGATATCTGCGAGATCCAGAAGTCCGGCATTGAGCTGATTTCGGCCAAAACTTTCCTCCATTGCATCAACCTCGTCCGGGAAATCCTTCCCGGAGGTGATGTACAGCACCTGTAGCGGCTCGCCTGGCCGCGCGTTCGGACCAAGATCTACAGCGGTAATAGATGCGCTTACTTGAACTGTCTGCGCAGTGTTGTTGAGTGAAGTAGATCGTGTCAGGTTCGATATCAGAAGATTAGAGATAATCATGGACTAATAATGGGTCGAGCGTGCGGTCATTGAAAAAATCCTTGCATACGCAATCGGTTGAGAGATCAACGAGATTGGGCATCATCAGGTACACGGCATATGTGCAGGCAGATTCCCAAGGGTTCCGTACAGACCCATTGGAAACACGTCAGAACGAAATTAACAACAGACGGCCCGGATTTTTGTGTGGTGTGTGAGTCACACAACCGGGTATGCAGGATGGCTGAGAGTACGCTCATGGGGCCAGAAGGCCAGAGAGACGATTGAATGCGACTTCGAGCGTCATGTCGCTAGTATCAAACAGATGATCTGCTTTTGAATAGAACTGCGCCCGGCTTTCGAGGATGCGCTTCAAGTCCTCCATGGCCTCCCGATTGCCGGACATAGGGCGCCGGTCGCCCTGGGCCAGCACGCGGTTCATGTGCTCTTCCGTCGAAGCTCTGAGCCAGACCGTATAGCAATGCGAGAGCAGCACGTTAAAGGTGGCTGGCTCGGAGACGATGCCCCCGGGTGTTGCGATCACGACCTGTGCGTGATGCCGAATCACTTCTTCCAGCGCCCTTTGCTCGTAGCGACGATAAGCCGTCTGCCCGTACAAGGCATGGATCTCCGCGATACCGCAACCCGCGATCTGTTCGATCTGTCCCGACAATTCAATGAAAGGCACATTCAGATGCCGACCAAGCAAGCGCCCCAAACTGGATTTACCGGCACCACGCAAACCGACCAGCGCGATGCGCTGACGACGCGAGCTTTCAGTGGCTGGCGCATCGAGCAATTCACTCAGTGCGGCACGAGCTTGGGCCAATGCCCCATCACTGCGACCACGCAGGATTTCGCGAATCATCAGCCAGTCAGGCGAGGAGGCGGTTTCGTCACCCGTCATCTCGGCCAATGAGCAGTTCAGCACCGTGCATAGCTGACGAAGAAACTGGATAGACGCATTGCCCACGCCCGACTCAACATTAGCCACATGGCGCTCCGATACATCAGCGAGCTTGGCCAGCGCCTTGCGGGTGAGCCCGCGCCGCGCACGCAGCAGCTTGAGCCGCTCGCCCAGCGCTGCCAGAAAAGGATCTTTGTCGTTATCGGTGGATGGTATTGTCATGGGGCGAAGTGATGACAAGCCGCCTTTGCACCGGCTTGACGCACGAAAGATATTGCACTTACACTAAAAGTTGATGCATTATAAATTCATTACTTCAAAGTCAGCAATGCGGCACGTGGCCGAAACACCATGAGCGAGCCCGCTGAATCCTGGGCAACACCAACACATCGGGTCACATTTTCGTGTACGCTGCTCATCAACCCATACTGATCTTATGACGACCTTTCTCTCGAACTATTTCGGTGGCCAGTGGCAATCGCCATCACGGGCAGTACATACCCTTCTCGACCCCATCACGGGTGAGACGCTGGCACACACCGGGGGGGCAGCGGAAGGTCTTCCACAAGCTTTCGACTTCGCGCGCAAGGAAGGTGGTCGGGCGCTCAAGACCATGAGCTATGCGCAGCGAGCCGCAATGCTCTCCGAGATGGTGAAGCTGATGCAAGCCAAACGCGATGATTACTACGCGATCTCGCTGGCGAATTCAGGCAGCACGAAGGCTGATTCAGGTATCGATGTCGACGGTGGCCTTTTCACGCTGGGGTATTACGCCAAACTGGGTGCAGGACTGGGGGATGCCACATCGCTGACAGACGGTGCTGCCACAATGATGTCGAAAGACCAGTTATTCCAATCGCAGCACCTCATGGTGCCGGTACGGGGCCTGGCCTTGTTCATCAATGCGTTCAATTTCCCCAGCTGGGGTTTGTGGGAGAAAGCTGCACCCGCGCTGCTGTCAGGCGTGCCTGTCGTGATCAAGCCTTCAACCGTGACTGCATGGCTCACTCACAGAATGGTGGCCGATGTTATTGAAGCCGGGCTGCTGCCACCAGGCGCGCTATCCATCGTCTGCGGTAACTCGACGGGATTGCTGGATGCACTCACGCCCTTTGATGTGATGTCGTTTACCGGCTCTGCGGACACGGCAAGTAAAATCCGCACTCACCCATCCATCGCACGCGACTCGGTGCGCGTGAACATTGAAGCCGACAGTCTCAATGTCACGATACTCGGCGAAGATGCTGCACCGGGAACTGAAGCATTCAATCTGTATGTCGATAATCTGGTCCGCGACATGACCATCAAGAGTGGTCAGCGCTGTACCGCGCCGCGCCGCGCGCTGGTACCCAAAGGCTATATGCATGCCGTCGCGGAAGCAGCCGCTGGCAAGCTCGCAGCCATCCGCACCGGTGATCCACGCAATGCAGAGACTGGTATGGGCGCGCTGGTCAGCCGCGAGCAATACGATAGTGTTCAGGCAGGTCTGACTCAGCTTAAAAGCGAATCGAGCACGCTCTTTGATGGCAGCGCGCAGCCGCTGCTGGATGCCGATGAGCGTTCGGCCTGTATCGCACCGACCCTTCTGGGTGTACGCGATTCGGATGCGGCGACCAAAGTTCATCATCTCGAAGTGTTCGGTCCGGTGTCTTCCTTGATGGGATACCGCGATCTGGCGCATGCGATGGATATCGCCCACCGCGGGCTGGGCTCGCTGGTGGCCTCGGTCTACAGTGCTGACCCTGCATGGATGGCCAGCACCGCGCAGGAACTGGCGGGCTCGCATGGGCGTGTCCATCTGGTGAGCCCGGAGGTTGCAAAGACACATACCGGCCATGGCAATGTGATGCCCGCATCGATCCATGGCGGTCCTGGACGCGCCGGTGGCGGTGAAGAATTGGGCGGTTTGCGCGCACTGGCGTTTTACCATCGTAAAAGTGCGATACAAGGACCCGGCACGGCGCTGGAGATCGCGAAACAAAACACTACGCCACTCAGTTACTGATTCGATTTCAAGACACACGCGGCCGCTGCAGCGGTCCGCCGTGTTGATGCAAACGCGACAGGCCATGGCTGATAAAAAATAGCTCGTCGCCAGAGGAGACTTGAATGAACGCAGCGCGACCATCGCTTCCTGTGCGATTCAATTTCGCACGTCATATCCTGAGTCTGAACGCTGGACGCAAACAACGACTGGCTTATCGCGATGATCACCATGATCTCAGCTACGGCGAACTTGATGAGCGCGTGCGTCGCTTCGCCGCAGGATTAAAATTGCAAGGCATACAGCCGGAACAGCGCATCCTGCTCGTGATGCAAGACAGTATTGATCTGCCTGTTGCCTTTCTCGGCGCGTTGTTTGCAGGGGTAGTACCGGTACCGGTAAACGCCCTGCTGCCCGCAACGAACTACGCTTTCATGCTCGAGCACAGCGATGCCAAGCTGGTCATCACCTCCGCCAGTGCACTGCCTGCGGTGAAGGATGCAATGTCACAGGCAAGGCGTCAGGTTCCTGTCGTGATATCAGGCCCAACCACGGCCCAGCAAGATACCTTGGATACCACGGCAGCCTTGCGATTTGAAACCCTAATGAATGTGGATCCGCTGCCCGAAGATGGCCATGCCGATACCCATGCCGATCAGTTTGCTTTCTGGTTGTACTCCAGTGGCTCGACAGGTCAGCCCAAAGGCGCAGTGCACTCACATGCAAATCTTTACTGGACTGCCGAGTTGTATGGGAAACCCATCCTGCAACTGCAGGAAAAAGATCTGGTATTTTCAGCAGCTAAATTGTTCTTCGCCTATGGACTTGGCAATGCGCTGACCTTCCCTTTGTCCGTTGGCGCAAGCACCCTGCTGATGGCCGAGCGTGCGACACCGGAGGCCGTATTTCAGCGTCTGCAGAAATATCGACCGACGGTGTTTTACGGTGTGCCAACCTTCTACGTTGCAATGCTGGCTAGCGCCAACCTGCCTGCGCGCAAGGAAATCAATTTACGCTTGTGCGTTTCCGCAGGTGAGGCACTTCCCAAAGACGTCGGCGAAAAATTCAGTCAGCACGTGGGCTGTGAAATTCTGGATGGACTAGGCTCGACGGAGATGCTGCATATCTTTCTCTCCAACCGCAGCGATGATCGGCGCTATGGCGCAACAGGCAAGCCCGTACCCGGCTATGCGGTCGAGCTTCGTGATGAGCAGGGTAACCCCGTGCCTGTGGGTGAAATCGGCGATCTTTATATTCAGGGCCCCAGCGCTGCGCATCTTTACTGGAATGAGCGCGAGAAAACACGCGATACTTTTCAGGGTAGCTGGGTCAAAAGCGGCGACAAGTACCAGGTCGATGCCGATGGCTACTATGTGTACGCAGGCCGCAGCGACGACATGCTCAAGGTGAGTGGACAATATGTTTCACCCATCGAAGTGGAAAATGCACTGATGGGTCATGAAGCGGTGCTCGAATGTGCTGTTGTCGGCAAGCCGGATGGTCAGGGTCTAATGAAGACGATAGCCTACGTCGTGTTGCAAAATCCTGCGCGTGCGCACAAGGAAATTGAAGCGGAACTTAAAGCTTTTGTGAAAACTTGTCTTGCACCCCACAAGTATCCGCGCCAGATCATCTTCATCAGTGACTTACCCAAAACCGCTTCCGGAAAAATACAGCGTTTCAGATTGCGTGAGTCGGGTTCGCATGGCACCTAAGCTGGCGCTCGTCTGGAACGAGCGTCGTATCGACATTGAATACACCTGGGTGGGCGTTGCCGCAGCCGATGCGCCCGTCATGGTTTTCCTGCACGAAGGTCTGGGCTCGATGACCATGTGGAAAAATTTCCCCGATACGTTGTGTCAGCATTTGCAAATGCGTGGCCTGGTTTACTCTCGGCCAGGCTATGGTGCATCGACGCCTTGCGCCATCAATGAGCACTGGGGGGTGGACTTCATGCATCGACAGGCCACCGACATCCTGCCCGCATTATTGCAAGCGCTTGATTTCCATCAGCCATGGCTCTTCGGCCACAGCGACGGTGGCTCTATCGCTTTGCTGTTTGCGGTACGCCTTCCTGAATCTCTAGCGGGCGCGATCGTGATCGCACCGCATATTTTTGTTGAAGATATCAGCGTGAACAGCATACGAGTTGCACGCGAGACCTATCTGCATCAGGGCGTGCGTGAAAGACTCGCGCCTTATCACGACGATGTAGATTCTGCTTTCTTTGGATGGAATGATATCTGGCTATCTCCCGCCTTCCGTAGCTGAGACATCACGCCAGAACTCGCCGCCATACGATGCCCTTTGTTAGCCATTCAGGGAAAACAGGACGAGTACGGCACGATGCGTCAAGTTCATGGTATTCGCGATCAGTGTCCCCAAGCACAAGCACTGGAATTGGATGACTGTGGACATTCGCCCCATCGCGATCAGCCGGCGCAGTTGATTGCGTCGGTTGAAGAATTTTTGCTGGGTGTGACGCGCCCAAGCAAGTAGTGATTAGAGGCGTTAAACGAAAAAGGCAACTTCGGCACCTAAATTGATCGCGACAAGCCTTTGATTTTTCAAAGCCCCGCGCAGCACAGCTACGCTGGCTCGCCATACAATGTGGATATGTTCATAATCTCCCTGAGCTTCAGCATGCAAATCAATTAATTTTCGTAAAATGAAAAATTAGTAGGATCAGACCAGCGTATGAATCCCCATTTTCTGAATAAACGTCTGGCTCACCAACTTGGTTTTGCAGGGCTGTTGCCGTTCTTGCTGCTCATGTTGGGCGCCTGGTTTGCCGATACCTCGTGGCTCGGCGATTTTCTGCGCGGGCAGAAAGCCTACGCCATGGTGATTTTGTCGTTCTTGGGTGGCATACACTGGGGCGCCGTCATGTTGTGTGGCACGCTCTCTTTGAGTGACACGAGAAAAGCTTTGCTGTGGAGTGTCACGCCATCGTTGATTGCGTGGATCGCAACCCAGTCGGGTGGGTTTGGTCTCGGCATCCTGATGGGAGGTTTCATCGCGGCGTTGGAGGTTGACAAGCGCATGTTCCGCCGCTACGGCATGCCGGGCTGGCTGATACGGCTCAGAGGAAGGTTGACGCTTGCCGTCGTCATGTTGCTGGCAGCAACCGTCATCGGGGCTTACCTGCGCGGCGCATGAGGCTTGTCTCGCCGCTAGCCAGGTTTACTCGTCGTCGTCACCTTTTTTGGGCTTGCCATCGACTTCGCTGATGCACATGCGTTTGCGACGGTCGCCCATGAGTTCGCGCAGTTCACGGATACTGAGATCTGTGACCTCATGCATGCGAATTAATAGCGAGGCTCCAACTGGCAAAGTACGATGGCGTATCTTGCTGATGACGGGTGGTCGCACTTCAAGTGCGCGCGACAATGCCGCATCGTTTTTCAGATTGAGCTTCTGGATTAACGCATCAAGCAAACGATTAGGATCGTAGCCGTCCTGCGATACCAGAGGATGTTTCTCCATGACGTCTCCCCTCGTGGAATGATTAAGGCTGGCAGCGTTTATTTGTAACTGCTATTGCCAGCGAGCAATTACCCCAATGCTAATTTATATGTCATCGCAGCAACATTTTCAAGCTTTTGATCGAAAATAGCCCTTCAAACATACATTTTTTTGATAATTTATTATTAAAAAAATAATTCTATTTCTCAGCCCGAGCATTTTATTGTGAAAAAACAATTATTTAAATAAAAGTTATTTTATAAACAATTTCTCAACTGAGAGGCTCTCGCAAAACGTCGCGGGCAAGGCGAACCGGCGCAGACAGTGGCGACGTAAGGCGAGACGGTGCAAAGCCGTGAGTGGCTTTTTACAAGAGCCCCTTGGTTCTGCCTCAGGAAGACTACGCGCGCTGAGTTCCCCAATCCCGATGGACGAAAAAAAGCATCCGCAGCTCAGATGCTCTCCAATGGCTTCGGTACAGATTTATTTACAGGCGGCCTTCGCCTCGGTCAGCAATTGCTTGCCGTTGAATCCTTTGGCGTTCAGATCCTTCACCCATTCATCCGCCACACGCGATGTCGCAGCTTCCCAACGTTTGAGCTCGGCGGCAGGCAGCATGTAGAAATTGTTATTGCGGACCTCGGCGGATTTACGGCCGGGCGTTGCATCTTCGGTAAATACCTTGCCCACCCACGCAGAAGGCTCTGCTCCGCTGTTTGCGTCGATCACTTTTTTGAGCTCAGGCGGCAGGCTGTCATACTTGGCCTGATTCATCGCAAAAACGAACACCGTGTTGGAAATCTGGGCAGATCCGGCAGGCATCTCGGTGTGGAACTTGGTGACCTCTTCGAATTTCATCGCAGGCACGACTTCCCAGGGAATGATTGCGCCATCAATTACCCCTTTGGACAAGGCCTCGGCCGCCTGCGGCAGCGGCATTTGCACGGGCGCAGCGCCCAACGCTTCAATCATTCGTGATGCTTGACGATTCGGCGCACGAATTTTCAGGCCTTTGAAATTTTCCAGCGCTTTCACCGGCTTTTTGGTGGTGTGCACCAGCGAACCATCATGCACGTGAAATAGCAAGGGTTTCACTCCCTTGAATTCAGCGGTGGCATTCTTGGTCGCGTAGTGCCACAGACCGCGGCTGGCTCGCTCGGAATCGAACACCATGAAAGGTAATTCAAAAGCCTCCACCACCGGAAAACGTCCGGCCTGATAGCTCGGTACCGTCCATACGATATCCACGACACCGTCCTTGGCCTGATCAAACAACTGCTGGGGTGTGCCACTCAATTGCATTTGCGGATAAATCTGGCACTTGAGCTTACCACCGGAGTCTTTGGCTATCTTGTCGCACCAGGGGACGATGAAATTGCGATGCGCACTGGAGACTGCCGGCAAGAAGTGATGCACGTTCAGCGTCATGGTTTGCGCACTGGCCGCACCTGCCGAGAAAAGCAGAGCCATCCACATCACAGAGCGAGAAAAAATCTTCGTCATTACCATCATCCTCTCAAATGGCGGCACCCATCAGGTGCCAAAGGTATGGACCAGATACAGCGAAATTACCGGAAAAAACACCAGCAAAACAATACGCAAGATATCCGAGGCCAGAAAAGGCAATACACCCTTAAATGTTTCCATCACTGGTACATCTTTTGCAAGCCGGCTGATGATGTAAATATTCATGCCAACCGGTGGGTGAACGAGACCGATCTCAACCACCATAAGCGCGAGTATACCGAACCACAAAGACTTGTCCGGTCCACTCATGCCCCAAAAATCAAGGCCCATCACGATAGGATAAAAAATCGGGATCGTCAGCAAAATCATGGCTAGCGAATCCATTACACAACCAAGGAAAATATAAATCAGCAAGATCGCAAAAATTACGGACAGGGGTGGTAGTCTACTACCCTGCACCCATGCGGCGAGCTCGGCGGGCATTTGCGTCAGCGCCAATCCGGCGTTAAGCAAATCAGCGCCGAGCAAGACCAAAAAAATCATCGCCGTCGCCTGCGCTGTTCCAACCAGACTTTTGATCAGACCGTCAATACGCATACCGCCTGTCAGTACCGCGAGAATGCCGCAGGCTGCGGCACCTATCGACGCTGCTTCGGTAGGGTTCGCCCAGCCGCCATAAATACCGACAATCACGACCACAAAAACGAGCAGAACAGGAAAAACACCGAGCAGGGAACGCAGGGCAGTCGCTAGTGGCACGCGCGCTCCCGCCGGACCCGCTTTGGGGTCAAGAGTTACCACGATGCGTATCACCAACATGTAACCAACCACCGCAATAATGCCGGGAATGATCGCCGCCATGAACAGTTTGCCGATCGATTCCTGCGTAAGTACCGCATAAATCACCAGCGGCACCGAGGGCGGAATCATGATGCCCAGCGTACCGCCTGCGGCCAGTGCACCAGTCGCCAGTGCCCCCGAGTAGTTGTAGCGACGCAGTTCGGGCAGCGCTACCTGACCCATGGTCGCTGCGGTTGCCAGCGATGAACCACAAATCGCGCCAAACGATGCACAAGCGCCGATGGAAGCCATCGCTACCCCACCACGCATGTGACCGACAAAATTATTTACACAACGAAAAAGCGCCCGCGATAAACCACCGTTGGTCGCAAACTGACCCATCAGCATGAAGACTGGAATAACAGCCAGGTCGTAATTAGAAAAGCGCGCGTAAGCGAGGTTCTTGAGCGTATTAAGCAAAGGCAGCCAAGAGAAATCGAACATCACCACGAACCCAGCCGCGCCGATCACAAACATCGCAATGCCGATATGCAGACGCAGCACCAGCAGAATCATCAGCGCGCCAAACATGATCATGCCGATACTCATCCCGCTCATGCAGTGCCCTCCACGGCGTTGCCAAATACACTGTGTACCGTGTTGTACAGACCCGCAATGGCGAGGAGCAAGAAACTGGGAACCAGCCCGGCCACCACCGCCCAGACCGGCCAACCAAGAATCACCGAGGTTTCGCCTGCCTCGTTAAGCGACATCGCTGATAAACCCGTGCGCCACGCAATAACCAACGCAACAATAGCGAGTACCAGATGCGAGAGCGCATCCAGCACATGGCGAATTTTTGCCGAGAGCTTTGCAGTAAAAAAATCCACGCGCAAATGCTGGCGTTCCATTTCGCAAAAGGCCAGCATCGCCGCCGAGGCGATGGCCGTTCCCATCTGCATGATCTCGATATCACCAGGCACAGGAGTTGCCGCGATTTTACGACCGATAATGGACACCAGTGACATCATCACCAGCGCGATGAAACCGATACCGCCGGCAATCGCAAACCAGCGTGTCAACGCATGGAGCCGTCGACCCCAGGGTCCAAGCGACTGCGCGTAGGGCACACTCGCGTCATCCAGTACGCCAGGCTCCTGCATGTAGACTCCCTTGTCGCGGGCTTTACCCGTCTCTGTTCAATCGAAGTGCGCCATCATAACCGCGATGGCTAACGGTGGGCATGTCAGCGCCACTCAGCCAGCAACAGGCCGGGAGGGCAAAATACGCGCGCTGACCTCCCCAAAACCAAGCCGGTACCCAGCGCCCTGACACCACCCTCGCATCGTCACCCGATCACCATCTTCCAGAAAACTGCGCTGCGTGACACCATCATCGAGCGTGATCGGTCTCTGACCATTCCAGCTCAGCTCCAGCAAACTCCCGTAAGCGTCCGGCGCCGTACCACTGATGGTGCCTGACGCCATCAAATCACCGACGCCCACATTACAGCCAGAGACGGTGTGATGCGCGAGTTGTTGCGCCATGCTCCAGTACATGGTGCGATAGTTTGTTCTGCAGATGGTGGTCGCCTTATCGGAACTCTCGGGCTGCAGATCGACCGCAAGCGAAATATCGAAACTGTGCGCACCGCTTTGCCGCAGATAAGGCAACGGCTCTGGTACCTGTACGGGCCCAGCCACACGAAAGGGCTTAAGTGCCTCCAGGGTGACAATCCAGGGCGAAATCGAGGTGGCAAAAGTTTTTGCATTGAACGGGCCAAGTGGTACATATTACCATTGCTGTATGTCGCG
>SYFN01000176.1 GCA_005800405.1 Burkholderiales bacterium | reverse complement strand
ATATCGATGAAGCCGTGCTCATCGAGAAATTTGCGTACTTCCATCGTGACCTTGTAGCGCAGACGCAGGTTGTGCTGCATTTGCGGGCGACGCAAGTCCAGTACGCGGTGGGTCAGACGGGTGGTTTCGGACAGATTGTCGTCATCCAGCTGGAACGGTGGTGTGACCGAGGGGTTAAGCACGTCCAGTTCGTGACACAGCACTTCGATCTTGCCCGAATTGAGGTTGGCATTGTCGGTGCCTTCGGGGCGGGCACGCACCAAGCCGGTGATGCGCAGGCAGAATTCGTTACGCACCGACTCGGCGGCCTTGAACATGTCCGCGCGATCCGGATCGCAGACAACTTGCACCAAGCCTTCGCGGTCGCGCAGGTCAATGAAGATGACGCCGCCGTGGTCGCGCCGACGGTGGACCCAGCCGCACAGACTGACCGTCTGGCCCATCAGCACCTCGGTGGTCAGGCCGCAATAGTGTGTTCGCATTGACATCGTGTTCAGTCTCGCTTCTGTCGTGTTTCAATAATGGATTAGTGATTGCTTGCTTCAGGGGCGGTACTGGCGACCGTTTTGTGTACAGGCTTGCCAGTGGGCGCAGGAGGTGCCACCACGCCCATGGAGACGATGTACTTGAGCGCTTCATCGACACTCATGTGGAGTTCGATGGTGTCTTCACGCCGGAGCATCAGAAAAAATCCAGAGGTGGGATTAGGCGTGGTCGGCACGTAGACACTGACATAATCACCGGCCAGATGGTTCTTCACATCGCCACCGGGTACACCCGTCTGAAAAGCGATGGTCCAGATACCCTCGCGCGGATACTGCACCAGCAGTGCCTTGCGAAATGCATTGCCTGACGAGGAAAAAAGTGTATCGGAGACTTGTTTGACACTGGAGTAAATGGAACTGACCACGGGAATACGCTGCAGCAGCAACTCCCATAGCCTCACCAGCCGGTTGCCGACGAAGTTTCGAGTGACTACCCCGGTAATGAAAATGATCAGCAGCGTGAGTACGGTACCGACCCCGGGAAGATTGAAGCCCAGCAGCAGCTCGGGGCGCCACTGCGGCGGCAGCAGCAGCAAGGACTGATCGAGCGTGCCGATAATGAGATTGAGCACCCACAGAGTGATCACGAGCGGCACGAGAACCAGCAAACCCGTAATGAAATATTTGCGCATGAATGATGGGCCTAGCTGGCCACAGGCGTGGTGGTTGTGCTGGCTGCTGCGGGCGCGGATGCGGCTGCGGGTGTCGAGGGCGTTGCTGTGGTGGCAGCGTCCGATGCGCCTGCACCGGCGCTGGCGGTGCCGGCATCGGCATCGGCTTTGGCAGCAGGTGCTGCACCGTTACGAAAATCGGTAACGTACCAGCCGCTGCCCTTGAGTTGAAAACCAGCCGCCGTGACCTGCTTGCGAAATTCGGGTTTGCCGCAGGATTCGCAATTCGTCAGCGGCACGGCAGATATGCTTTGCAGTAGATCCTTGGCGAAGCCGCATACTTCGCAGCGATACGCATAAATCGGCATTATTGCTCCCTCCCTGCAAAATTTCGAAAGCCTTAAATTATAAGGGTTTTCTGGAGAGTCTCGGCGTAATCGCGCCGAGCCCTCAGGCCCAGTGGGCCAGCTTTTTAGGCTGTGGCAGAAGGGAGCCGGCAATCATGCCCAGAAAGGCGACCAGCAGGCCGACGAGCTGTGGCGGCCAGATGGACTCGCTGCCGAAGACTTCCATGAGCAGCCAGCTGCCCAAGCCGCCAATCACGGAACACAGCGCACCCTGCGTGTTCGAGCGCTTCCAGTAGAGGCCCATAACCAACGGAATGAAGGCACCTACCAGCGGCACTTTGTAGGAGTTGCTGGCCATTGTGTAGATCGGCATGCCCTGAGACACCAGTGCGAAAGTGGTCACGACGATGGTGAAACAAACAACCACGATACGCGTGGTCAGCAGCAGCTGACGGTCCGACATCGGTCGGATTTCACGAATGATGTTTTCAGTGAGGGTAATGCTGGGTGCAAGCAGGGTGCCACTGGCGGTAGACATGATGGCAGACAAGAGCGCACCAAAAAATAATATCTGCGCAAACACCGGTGTATGGCTCAGGATGAGGGTGGGCAGGATTTTCTGCGGATCTTCTTCGATCAACGAAGCAAACATGGCCGGATCGATCAGCTGCGCCGCATACACCAGAAACATGGGAATGAAGGCAATAACAAAATAGAGCGAACCGCCGACCACGGCACCGCTGGCGGCAATATTTTCGGAGCGCGCCGACATGACTCGCTGAAAGACATCCTGCTGGGGGATGGAGCCAAACATAATGGTGACGCCCACGCCGACAAAGGCAAGCACGGTGGGTAGGGATAGGTCGGGCAGGAAATTCAGCTTGCCGGCATTCGCGGCGTGGGTAATGACAACTCGTGCACCGCCGGCATCACCCGCGATGACCCAGGCAATGTACAACATGCCGGCAATAATCAGCGTCATCTGGAATGAATCCGTCAGTGCAACCGCCCACATACCGCCAAAAAGCGTGTAGGTCAGCACGATGGCTGCCCCAAGGATCATGCCGGCTGACAGGGAAATGGCACCGTTGGTCAACACATTGAATACCAGACCCATGGCCGTGATCTGCGCAGAGACCCAGCCGAGATAAGAAATCACGATGCAAAGAGACACCATGACCTCGACCGGCCGGTTGTAGCGCTGCTTGTAATAATCGCCGATGGTCAGCAGATTCATTCGATATAAGCGTCGGGCAAAAAACAGGCCGACGAAAATGAGGCAGAGCGACGCGCCAAACGGATCTTCGACGACACCGCCCAGACCATGTTCGGCGAAACGCGCAGGAATTCCCAGCACCGTCTCGGAGCCAAACCAGGTCGCAAAAACGGTCGCGATCACGACAGGTAGCGGCAAAGAGCGCCCGGCGTTCGCATAATCGCCAGCGGTCTTGACGCGCCTGGCCGCATAGAGACCTAGTGCCACCGAGATCAACAGATAGAGCCCGACAAAAGCCATCAAGGTATTCATGCCATCTCCGATCGCGCGGACGTCTTCACAGAAAAAACAGGCGAGATTATAGCGGCGAACTACGAGTTTCAGGTTAATGTCGGAATGACATCAGTTATTTGATGTGATGTGCGCGATGGCGCAGTTGACGAAGACGCTTCAACAAGACAGGTCACGCGAAATGACATGCTGCATGAAACCTTCGCTACCCATTGCAGGTCGACTCAGAGCGCTTCATACCAGCGCAGAAAGAGCTGAACCACGAGAATACCCAATATAAGTCCGCCACCAAAATACACAGCGATACCCAGCAATAGATTGGTGCGCCGCTGCTCGGCCAACAGGCGCTCAAGCATTGCACTGTTGTCGACTGGCTGCCCTTCGGACTTCGCTTCGAGCGCCTGCTGCAGCAGGCGCGGCAGTTGCGGCAGGATTTGCGCATAGTGTGGCGCCTCGACCTTCAGACGTTCGACAAAACCACGCCAGCCCACCTGCTCCTTCATCCAGAGCTCCAGTGAAGGCATGGCGGTCGCCCACAGATCAAGGTTCGGATCCAGCTCGCGGCCCAGTCCCTCGATATTAAGCAGGGTTTTTTGCAAAAGCACGAGTTGCGGCTGCACTTTAACATTGAAACGACGTGAAGTCTGGAACAACCGCAGCAGCACTTGACCAAACGAGATCTGCGACAAAGGTCGATCAAAAATTGGTTCGCAGCACGCACGTACTGCAGCTTCGAGTTCATCGACACGCGTGTCTTTTGGGGCCCAGCCAGATTCGATATGGGCTTGCGCCACCCGTTTGTAATCACGCTGAAAAAACGCCAGAAAATTTTGTGACAAATAGTCTTTGTCAAAATCGGTAAGCGTGCCGACAATACCGAAATCAAGCGCGATGTAGCGTCCAAAGGTCTCGGGTGCAGTAGACACCAGGATATTCCCGGGATGCATATCCGCGTGAAAAAATCCATCACGGAACACCTGTGTAAAAAATATCTCCACACCATCGCGCGAGAGTTTTTCAAGGTCGACGCCCGCATCGATCAGCCGCTGTGTCTGCGAGATGGGTATGCCCGTCATGCGCTGCATCACGATGACGGACTCCGCACAATAATCCCAAAACATTTCCGGTACCATCAGCAAGGGCGAACCGGCGAAATTGCGGCGTAGCTGACTGGCGTTTGCTGCTTCGCGCATGAGATCGAGTTCATCATGCAGGTGTTTGTCGAACTCGGCCACGACCTCGCGCGGCTTGAGCCGCGGGCCATCCGACCACCAGCGCTCGATCCATCCGGCAATCACACGCATGAGTGCAATGTCTTTATCGATGGCCTGATGCACGCCTGGGCGCAACACCTTGACAGCGACCTCGGTACCATTTTTCAGCACCGCGAAATGCACTTGCGCGACGGATGCGGACGCGACCGGCTCGCGCGAGAAACTGGCAAACAATTGGTCAGGATGCTGACCGAGCGAGCGCGTGATCTCGGCAATCGCCAAATCCGATGCAAACGGCGGTACCTGGTCCTGCAGCCGCACCAGTTCGTCGGCGACATCCGCCGGCAGCAAGTCGCGGCGCGTGGACAGTACCTGACCGAATTTCACGAAAATGGGCCCCAGCTCTTCCAGCGCACGACGCAAACGTGCGCCGCGCGGGATGCTGATATCCCGCCAGAACAAGAGCGCAGACAAAAGACGCAGATGCGGTGGTACGCGGGCGCTGGACAGGATGATTTCATCCAACCCGTAGCGCAGAGACACACGAACGATTTTCAGTACGCGTAACAAGCGCGACATCATCGTGCAACTTCTGAGCTTGAGTTCTTCACCGACTGTGTCTCGAGCAGGCCAATGCGCTTGCCAAGCCGCTCGACATCGTCGCGCAGTGCAGCGACTTGCGCGGCGAAATCTTCGCCAGCTTTTCGGTAAAGCAGCGTTGGATTTTCCTCCAGCAGATATTCGACGATCTGCTCGATAAGTTTGCCGCCACCCAAGCGCGCATTGTGTAACGTCGAACGCACAGCCTGCGTGATGCGCACTGCGGCGATATCACCGACGAAAAGCGAAAGGTCTTCTTCGGCTTCCCATTGAAGTCCTTTGGCTACTTCCGAGATCGCTTTGGCAAATTCGGCATCGCCAATGAGACTGACATAAGAAAACGCGCGATCCATATTGGCGAGTATCTGCGGCAAATCGGATGGCTTGATGCGGATACTGACGTTAGGCTCATCACCCATGGCGGCTTGCAGTAAACCATCCGTCGCCACCATGAGCTCAAGCTGCACGCTGCCGAGTGCAATGCGTGCCGACTTGCCCGCGTGAGGCAACAGGATTTCGCGCAGTTGCGGCTGGCGTGATAACAAATGATTCAGCGCGGTGGCAACAGGACGTTCAGGACTCATCATGGTCTTTGGACTTGGCCGGCATTCCGGCCTATAACTTCACACCTACATGCAAAGCCGCGACACCAGCGGTGAGATTGAAATACTCGATCCGATCCAGTCCCGCAGCTTGCATCATGCCTTTGAGGGTTTCCTGATCCGGTTGCATGCGGATGGACTCGGCGAGATAACGGTAGCTGTCGGCATCCTGCGCGATCTTCTGCCCCAGCCAAGGCAATACTTTGAAGGAGTACAGGTCATAAGGTTTTTGCAGGGGCGCCGCGACTTTGGAAAATTCGAGTACGAGTAATTTGCCGCCGGGCTTGAGCACGCGACGCATCTCTGCCAGCGCTGCTTCTTTATGCGTCATATTGCGCAGGCCGAAAGCGACGGACACCCGGTCAAAGTAATTGTTTGGAAAAGGCAGCTTCTCGGCGTCACAAATCAGGGTGGGCAACAGCAAACCCTCATTGATCATCCGGTCACGACCCACGCGCAGCATGGATTCATTGATGTCGGTATGCCAGACCTCGCCGGTGGGGCCTGCTTTTTTTGCAAAGGCGCGCGCCAGATCGCCAGTGCCGCCTGCCAGATCCAACACCCGGAAACCCGGGCGTATACCGGCCTGAGCAACCGTGAATGCTTTCCAGACCCTATGCAGACTGGCCGACATTAGGTCGTTCATGACATCGTACTTGGCGGCGACCGAATGAAACACTTCAGCGACCTTGTGCGCCTTTTGTTCTTCAGGGACTTGCTGGTAACCGAAATGGGTCTGGGTCATGGTGGGGTTCAGTGGGTTGGAAGTGCATTATACAAGCGTGGTTAGACGGCCCAGAATAAGCCGTGATGGTCCGCGTAACGATAAGGATGAAGCAAATTAGCTGCGCATAGCTATTTTCCGTCCGATGCTCGACCTCCTGTATTGCCGGCACGATATTACTTCGCCTAAAGCCCCTCATTCGCGGCGCAACTCCTAATACATCGGGAATACACTGCCATGACGATCCAGTTGGCGTCCTATGTCACCCAAATAGAGCATAGCGTGTTTGAGTTTCTACATTGACGTGAAGTTTATTCTTTTATCGAAATCATGAGCCATGGACAACACTAAAACTACAGCCCGTTCCACCAACTTTGTAATCAACAAGTCTACGGATGAAGGAGATTGGTATGCCAAAGTCGGAAAAAATGAAGTCGGTGAAAAAGCAATCATTTTTTTCAAAAAAAGGAGCTTTCGTTGGGCATGAAGATTGCGTTACTGACTGGTTTTGTAAAGAAAGGAGAAGAAATTGCCGAGAAATATTTGGAGGAATTAAATTTGCCAGTTAAACCTGTTTTTAGTGGTATCGGGAAAAAATACTAGGACAGCGATTTAATGAAGCGTGGTTTCAAGTACGAAGTGCAACACGGTTTAGAGATTCATGAAACACCTGATACGGGGTTTTAAATCCCAATCGTTTTCTGGGGCGGTGATTCAATCGATCTTCGATCATTTTAAGCTCTGCAGCAGTAACCGTAGATAAGTTACGCTTTTTAGGGAAGCGCTGAACAAATCCCTTTTACAAGGAACTTTACTCAGCAATTTTTGAACTGCCTAATTTTTGGACAATTATTTTAAAAGTTTGTTAAAAACGCTGCGAATTTATCCGCTTTAAGCGGATTGTTCCGCT
>SYFN01000175.1 GCA_005800405.1 Burkholderiales bacterium | reverse complement strand
TGCCGGCGTTCGAGCGACCGGCGAAGGCAATCTCGGGAACTTTATATTTTGGCAAATCCGGAAGTCGATTAACCGTGGTGAAAAAGCGGGCTTGCCAGAGAAGAGACATGAGGCGACGTGCAGCAGAGGCGCGTACAAAGAAAAGACGGGCATTGTAGTACAATCGCGGGCTCGAAATTGCGCTTCAAATGGGCTGAACTCGGTTCGGTTTTGTACTGCACCGATGCCAGTTTGCAAAAGCCGCAAGCGCCAAGCAAAATCAATCCAAAGCCCCGGATAATTGAATGAAACCTGCCACGTCCCTGTTTGTGAAGTTCGCATCTCTCGTTCTGTTGGTCTCTGCCTCTTTGACTCACGCCAATGATTCGAAACCTGCTGCCGAGTCAGACCCTGTCAAGGGCGGCAATCTCTACACCAACGGCGATGCATCACGCGGCGTTCTCGCTTGCGTTGCATGCCATGGAGCCGCAGGTAATTCCACGATCACGCAAAACCCAAAGCTGGCCGGTCAGCATGCTGCCTACCTCAAGAAGCAGCTCTATGACTTTCAAGGCCCAAACCGCAACAATGCCATCATGACCGGGATCGCCAAGGCACTGGATGACAACGACATCCGCAACCTGTCTGCTTATTTGGATCAACAGAAACCTGCGCCCGGCGCGGCGCGCAACAAGAACACAGTTGAGCTCGGCAAGAAAATCTACCGTGCTGGTATCGCTGAAAAGAATGTACCGGCCTGTGCAGGGTGCCACAGCCCCAATGGTGCTGGTATTCCGGCCCAGTTTGCCCGCGTCGCTGGTCAGCATCAGGACTACACCGTTGCCCAGCTGACCAATTTCCGCACCAGCGCGCGTACGAACAGCGCGCAGATGACGGCGATAGGTAAGCGGCTCTCCGACGAAGAGATGCAAGCAGTGGCTGACTACATCGCTGGTCTGAAGTAAGTACGGCGCGGGCAAAACAGGCTGACATCCGGCCGCGAGCGGGTGGCTGAGAATTCGCCCCTTTTGTTTTCTGCGGTACGTTTCGGAGCCCTGAACGATAAAGACCTACAAGGGCTCCGGATATGGATGGTGAGCTGGCTTTGCAGGCATAAAATGGCCGCATAACCAAACGCTGCGACAAGCTGATGTGGCTGCCAGCGACCACCCAAGACAAAGCGCATCAAACCCATGACTACGAGCACTGAGGGAATCGTTCTGCAAACCCGCCGCCGATGGCTGTCCGAGGCTGTCGAGCTTTTGTCTTCCATGCGGTTTGCGATCAGCCTGTTGACGGTCATATCAATCGCGTCGATTGTCGGCACGGTGGTCACGCAAAATGAACCCATGCCGAACTATGTGAATCAGTTCGGTCCGTTCTGGTTCGAGATTTTTGCGCATTTCTCCATCTACTCGGTGTATTCGGCATGGTGGTTCTTGCTGATAATGGCCTTTCTGGTGACATCCACCTCTTTGTGCATCGCACGTAATGCGCCAAAAATGCTCAAGGATATGAAAAGCTGGCGCGAGAGCGTGCGCGAACAATCCTTGCGGAATTTTCATCATCATGCCGAGTGGTCCGCGCAGCAGGGCGGCGAGCAGTTTGCTGCACAAGCGGCGCGACTTGTTGCCTCCGATGGCTATCAGGTGAAGCTAGTACAAAAAGGAGAGGCAACGCTACTGACCGCTAAGCAAGGTGCGGCCAACAAGCTGGGGTACATCTTTGCGCACTCTGCCATTGTGATTATTTGTGTCGGCGGTTTGCTCGACTCCAGCCTGCCAATTCGTGCGCAACAATGGCTGTTTGATAAAGAGGCCTTTATCGGTAATGGCATTATTGCTGAAATTCCGGAGCGTCATCGTTTGGGTCTGGGGAATCTGACCTTCCGTGGCAATACCTTCATTCCCGAAGGCGCTGCCAGCAAGACGGCGATCATACCCGTCGGTGAGGGCGTGATGATTCAGGAACTGCCCTTCACCCTGCAGCTGGAAAAATTCGTCGTGGATTTTTACTCAACGGGCATGCCCAAGCTGTTCGCCAGTAACGTTATCGTGACTGATCATGAAACTGGCGAGAGCTTTCCAGCGACCATCAAGGTCAACGAGCCCCTGATGTACAAGGGCTTGGCGGTTTACCAGTCGAGCTTTGAAGATGGCGGAAGCCGTCTGAAGCTCGTGGGTTATCCGATGAATGGGCCTGCTAGCGGCTCATTCCCGGTTGAGGGTGAGGTCGGCAAATCCACGCCGCTTGTCAGCAGTGGTGGCGCCGAGTACACCATTGAATGGTCAGGATTCAGACCGTTCAATGTGGAAAATACCAGTGTGAATGGTCAGGATGTCCGCGCCGTCAATCAAGTCAAGAGCTTCAATGAAAAATTCAGCGCGACACTGGACGAAAGACTCGGCTCTGCCGCCAATACCAAAAAAACCAAAGAACTGAAAAACGTCGGCCCCAGTGTTCAGTACAAGCTCCGTGACAGGACGGGGCAAGCGCGCGAATTCAATAACTACATGTTGCCGGTGATGCTAGACGGTAGTGAGGTTTTCCTGGCCGGGCTGCGCGAGTCTCCTTCTGAAGGTTTCCGTTATCTACGCATTCCTGCCGACGACAAGGGTACGGTCAATGAATGGATGCGCTTGCGTGCTGCCATCAGTGATGGCGCGCTGCGCGAAAAGGCATCAGTTCGCTATGCACAGAAAATGCCGCTGACTTCGACTGACAACACATCCTTGCGGGATCAGATCAAGGCATCCTCATTGCGCGCGATGAGTATCTTCGTCGGGGATCGTGAATCCTCTGGGTACATCGCGATAGCGCGCTTCATCGGTACCCTGCCTGAAGAGCAGCAGGAGAAAGCCGCTGATGCCTTCATGGAGATACTCAACGGCAGCCTCTGGGAGCTCTGGCAGGTTGCGCGTGAAAAAGACGGATTACCACCTGTGACGGCAGATAAAAAGCACGCTCGCTTCCTGCAGGTTGCTAGCAATGCGCTGGCTGATGGCTTTTTCTATGGTGCGCCAGTGTTTTTGCAGCTCCAGGGATTCGAGCAGGTCAAAGCATCCGTGCTGCAGGTGACCAAATCACCCGGAAAAAATGTGGTTTATCTCGGATGTTTACTACTGGTCTTGGGTGTTTTCGCGATGCTCTATGTGCGCGAGCGCCGGCTGTGGATTTGGATCCGCCCAAAAGAGGGCGGTGGCACACATGCGCTCATGGCCATGAGTTCGCAGCGACGTAGTCTGGACTTTGACAAAGAATTTGAACGACTCAAAGCGCGATTGAATCCTCGATGAGCTTGCGATGAGCCCTGCTCTTACTCCAGCGCGCAAGGCGGTCGGGGCTGAACTATACTTGCCGGACTCGTTGCAGTACACGGAGAAAAATGATGGAACTCACTGAAAACCAAACCTACACCGAAAATCCCGGCATATTTAAAAGCGCCAGTTTGTTTGATTGGATTTTTTCGCTGATACTCGCTGCTGGTGCGCTGTTTGCGTTGAACCGCTACGGCGATTTCATGGATATCTATGAAAAAGCGATCCTGCTGGCGGCAGTGCCCGTCTTTACCGGACTGGGCTGGTACTGGAAATCCTCGCGAGTGCTGATGCTGTTGATTTTTGGATTGTCCTTATGGGCCATTTCTTTGTATGCTGGCAATCTGGAGATGGCGCAATCTCGGTTTTTCCTCAAGTACCTGCTATCGAGCCAGTCTGCTATTTTGTGGATGAGTTTCCTGTTCGGCTTGTCTACCGTGTTTCACTGGAGTGGTTTGCTTTCCCGTTCAGATTTCGGTGGCGCCGTCGGCAGCCGCTTGTGCTGGGCTGCGATATTGTTGGGTTTCATTGGTTTGATGGTGCGCTGGTATGAATCGTATCTGCTGGGCGCGGATATTGGTCATATTCCGGTGTCGAATCTCTACGAAGTTTTCGTATTGTTTTGCCTGATTACTGCGTTGTTTACCGTCTTTTATGAAGAAAAATACGAGACGCGTCAGGTGAGTGCTTTCATCCTGCTGGTGATCTCGGCAGCTGTCGGATTTCTGCTCTGGTATATGACCAGTCGAGATGCACACGAAATCCAGCCATTGGTACCTGCGCTGCAAAGCTGGTGGATGAAGATCCATGTACCTGCCAACTTTATCGGCTACGGCACGTTTGCGCTGGCAGCCATGGTGGGTGTCGCCTATTTGTTGAAATCCAAATCCGTACTGGTGGATCGTTTGCCCTCGCTCGAGGTACTCGATGACATCATGTACAAGGCAATCGCCGTTGGTTTCGCTTTCTTCACCATCGCTACGATTCTTGGTGCGCTCTGGGCTGCCGAAGCCTGGGGTGGTTACTGGTCATGGGATCCCAAGGAAACCTGGGCACTGATTGTCTGGCTCAACTACGCTGCGTGGCTGCATATGCGCCTGATGAAGGGTTTGCGTGGACAGGTCGCTGCATGGTGGGCGATCGGCGGCCTACTCGTTACCAGCTTTGCTTTTCTGGGCGTGAACATGTTCCTGTCCGGCCTGCATTCTTACGGCGAGTTGTAAACAGCCTGCGCATGGGCTGTCTAAAAATAGCCCATGCGCGCTCACGTCACACCCGCATAGCATCACGGAGCAAGCATGCTGATCAAACTTCCTCGTTCGACCGACCCACGGCCCTCTGAGATTACGCCGCAAGCGCAATTCCAATCACGCCGCCATTTTCTGGCGCAGCTCGCTGTGGGCAGTTTGTCAGCAAGCGCCTTGGCCGACGCCGCCATGGCCAATGAGGCAGCATCGCGCGCGCGTCTACCGGCGCGCATCAATCCAGCCTATACCGCAGCGGATAAACCGACAGCTATCGCAGATGCGACCAGTTACAACAATTTTTATGAATTCGGGCTAGACAAGGGTGATCCCGTGTTGCGCACCGGGTCGCTGAAAACAAAACCCTGGACAGTACGTGTCGATGGAGAAGTCAAAAAGCCGCTAACGCTCGATATCGACAGCCTGCTGAAACTTGCACCCATGGAGGAGCGCCTCTACCGTCTGCGTTGTGTCGAAGGCTGGTCTATGGTGATTCCCTGGGCCGGTTATTCGCTGGCCGAATTGATACGCAAAGTCGAACCGACGGGGAATGCGAAATTCGTCGAATTCACCACGCTTGCCGATCCGGCCCAAATGCCGGGCTTGGGTAGTCGGGTTCTGTCATGGCCCTATGTCGAAGGTCTTCGTCTCGATGAGGCCATGCATCCGCTTACGTTACTCAGTCTGGGCATGTACGGGCAATTGCTTCCCAATCAGAATGGGGCGCCGGTTCGCATCATCGTGCCCTGGAAATATGGGTTCAAGTCGTCGAAATCGATTGTGCGTATCCGTTTCACCGAAACCCAGCCCAAAACGGCCTGGAACAGCGTCGCACCTGACGAATATGGTTTCTATTCCAACGTGAACCCGGAAGTCAGTCATCCCCGATGGTCGCAGGCCACCGAGCGCCGTATTGGCGAAGATGGTTTTCTCACGCGCAAGCGCAAGACCCTGATGTTCAATGGCTACTCGGAAGTAGCATCGCTGTACTCCGGTATGGACCTTAAAAAATTCTACTGAGCGCTGCTATGCGGTTTGCTCCCCGACAGCTTCTCTGGGCAAAGGGCATGGTGTTTGGGCTCTCGCTGCTGCCGCTACTGCGTCTGATTGCCTTGGGTTCGCAGGACAGGCTCACCGCCAACCCGATTGAATTCATTACCCGTGCCACGGGTGACTGGACGCTGTATTTTCTGTGCCTTACGCTCGCCGTGATGCCCCTGCGTCGCTTCACAGGTGTCAACGACCTCATTCGATTTCGTCGCATGCTGGGCTTGTTTACCTTCTTTTATTCCAGCCTACATTTTCTGACCTTCATTTGGTTTGATCATTTTTTTGATGTTGCCGAGATGATGCGCGATGTCTTGAAGCGTCCTTTCATTGCGATGGGTTTCTCAGCCTTCGTGTTGTTGGTGCCACTAGCGATGACTAGTAACGATTTTATGTTGAAGAAACTGGGTAGACGCTGGACCATGCTGCATCGCCTGATTTATCTGATTGCGATATTAGCGATGCTGCATTTCTGGTGGATGCGGGCAGGGAAAAACAATTTTGCCGAACCACTGGTGATGGGCGCGGTGGTCGCTATGTTACTGGCGCTACGGTTGATTTGGTTGCGTCGGGATTCTCTGCACCGACCATGATCCGATTACTTTGTAATGGATTCCAGTGCGAATAGCTCAGCCGCTGTCTCCCGCCGGCGGATCAGACTGAACTGATCGCCATCCACCAGTATTTCAGCTGCGCGACCGCGCGTGTTGTAATTGGATGCCATTGTCATGCCATAGGCACCGGCTGACATGATGGCCAGTAGGTCGCCGGGTGCGATGGCCAATGCTCGCTCGCGAGCGAGCCAGTCGCCGGATTCACATACGGGTCCCACCACATCATAGATGTGCGATTCATGGGACTGCGGTTTGACAACCTCAACGCCATGCCAGGCTTCGTACATTGCCGGGCGCATCAGGTCATTCATCGCAGCATCGACGACAGCGAAGTTCTTCGAGCTGCCGTGCTTCAGGTAGTGCACTTCAGTCAAGAGCACACCCGCGTTGCCGACGATAGATCGGCCCGGCTCAAACATGATGGTCAAGGGCTTGCCGTCATATTTATCGGCCCGCCAGCGATCAATACGTTCAAACAGACGTGCCAGATAGTCTCCGACAGCCACGGGCTTTTCCTGGTCGTAGCAAATCCCAATGCCACCACCAATGTCGAGATGATGCAGCAGGATGCCTTCCGAGGCGAGTTGATCGACAAGCTCAATGATCTTATCCAGCGCTTCGAGCAGCGGCGCATCATCAAGCAGCTGCGAACCAATATGACAGTCAATACCCGTGACCTCAAGACTGGCTAGGTTGGCCGCCACCCGATAGGTGGGTAGCGCATATTCAAAAGCAATACCGAACTTGTTGTCCTTGAGACCGGTGGAGATATACGGATGGGTCTTGGCATCAACATCCGGGTTCACCCGTAACGACACACGAGCACGCTTTCCCATACTCGATGCGACCTCGTTTAGCCGATGTAACTCAGGAATCGATTCAACGTTGAAGCACAGGATGTCGTGCGACAGTGCCAGTTGCATCTCATCGCGCGTTTTGCCTACGCCGGAAAAAATCACTTTTTGCGGATTGCCGCCCGCCGCGATCACGCGTTGTAGTTCGCCTCCCGAGACGATATCAAAACCCGAGCCCAGTTTCGATAGCAGGTTCAGAACCGCGATATTGGCATTGGATTTGACGGCATAGCAAATCAGCGCCGATCCTTCGCCACGGCCATGCGCGCGGCAGGCTTGATCATAGGCGAGGAAATTTTCAGTCAAGCTCGCCCGTGAGTACACATAGCTGGGTGTACCAAAGGCCTTCGCTATGGTGCTAAGCGCGACATCTTCGGCAAAAAGTTCACCATCACGGTAATGGAAATGCGGCGTATTCACGGTGTTCAGGGCTTGCGGGTGGTGTCGGGTTTGGCAGGCTGAGCATCGAACTCAGTGTCGGTCTTGGTGCTGGGCGCAGGACGATCGGGCAGGTAGAGCGGGCCTGTCTGTCCGCAAGCGCTCAGGCCTGACAATGCGATCGCCGCTAGAATGGTGCCGAATCTGAACATGATGTGAACAGTTGACTTGATGACCGCCTTTATTCAAGACTGTGGCCTGTTAAAAAATCTATCGGAGTATAGCATGAGCGAATCTGAGTTCCTGGCCCTCGCAGAGGCGGCGTTGGACGCGATAGAGATTGGCATGGAGCGGGCCGGCGATGCTACTGATGTCGATCTGGAATGCAGTCGCAGCGGCAATGTACTGGAAATCGAGTTTATTGATCAGGGCTCGAAAATCATCGTGAACACGCAGGCGGCCATGCAGGAAATTTGGGTGGCTGCTCGAGCGGGCGGATTTCACTATCGCATGGCCGACGACCAGCGTTGGAAAGATACACGGGATGGATCGGAGCTCTTTGCCGCACTGTCCCGGCTAGCTAGTGCGCAGGCGGGCGCGATACTGCATCTGAGGCAGGATCAGGCAGACGCTGCATGAGTGCTTCCTTCATGGCAACGGGTATCTCCAGGCTGGTGTGCGATAAAACCCCGTTTGCGCACGCCTGCTAGAAAATTTCGCTCTTGGGCTCATCCTCTTTTTTCTCGGTTGCTCCATCTCCGTCGCTAGAGGGTAGAAGTCCAATGGCGTTGACCCCGCTGCCATCAGCAAATTCGGTGTAGACATAATCTCCGGCGTAGGTCGTCACACCTTCGGGCATCGCGCGTTCCTGAACGGATAATCCTTGCAGCGCTTTTTGCATATAACTTATCCAGATCGGTAGAGCCAGGCCACCCCCCGTTTCGCGGCTGCCGAGATTTTTTGGTTTGTCGAAACCTATCCATGCCACTCCGACTAGTTTGGGGTGATAGCCTGCAAACCAGGCGTCGATGGAATCATTGGTGGTACCTGTTTTGCCGGCGATATCGGATCGTTTCAACGCCAAGGCGCGCATGGCAGTGCCATGTTTAACCACATCTTTAAGCATGCTGTCGATCAGGTAAGCGTTGCGCGCATCAATGACACGCAGGTTTTCATCACCAGCACGCTCGGGGGTGACCTGAAACAGCGTGCGACCGCTGTTATCAGTAATCTTGGATATCAGGTAAGGGTTGATTTTGTATCCGCCATTGGCAAACACGGCGTAAGCGCCTGCCATTTGCAGCGGCGTCACGGCCCCGGCACCGAGCGCCATTGTCAAGTAAGGTGGATTTTTGTCACTGTCAAAGCCAAAGCGGGTCACGTACTCCTGCGCGTAATTGACACCGATGCGGTCCAGAATTCGGATGGACACCATGTTTTTGGAGCGCGTCAGACCTTTGCGCATGGATAATGGGCCATCATATTTACCGTCATAATTTTTAGGTTCCCACGCTTGCGAACCGGTTTTGGCAGCATCGAATACGATGGGCGCGTCATTGATCATGGTGGCAGGTGACAGACCTTTTTCCAGTGAAGCCGAATAAATGAATGGCTTGAAGGTCGAGCCCGGCTGGCGCCAGGCTTGCGTCACATGATTGAATTTTATGCGGCTGAAATCAAAGCCACCGACTAGCGACTTGATGCGACCATCCTCAGAGCTGATGGATATAAAGGCTGACTCCACCTCAGGCAGTTGAATGATGGACCAGCCCGAGCCTTCCTGCATCACCCGGATGATCGCACCGCGTCGTATGCGTTTGTTGGCCGGCATTTTATCAGTGAGCGCCGCTGCTGCAGCACCGAATTCGGTATTGACAATCGTGATTTCCTCGCCCGACGCCAGCAATGCGTTCACGCTTTTCGGAGCGGCAGACAATACCACCGCAGCAATGATGCCGTCGCTGTCCGGGTGCTCGGCGAGCTCGGACTCTATGGCGGCCTCTGCTTCGGATTTGTTGGCCGGAATGTCCATGTAGCCTTCCGGACCACGATAAGGCTGACGTTTTTCATACTCGAGCACTCCACGACGCAGCGCCAGATAGGCAGCATCCTGATCGGCCTTGGTGATCGTGGTGAAGACATTCAGGCCGCGCGTATAGGCATCTTCCCGAAATTGGTCATAGACCATCTGCCGTGCCATTTCTGACACGTATTCGGCATGAATGCCGAAATCCGTGCTGTCCATCTTGATTCGAAGTTCTTCATCGCGTGCCTGTTCATATTGAGTCGTGGTGATGTAGCCTAAATCATGCATGCGTTGCAATATATATTGTTGACGCGCCTTGGCGCGTTTGGGATTCACCACGGGATTATTGGCCGAGGGTGCCTTTGGAAGTCCCGCAAGCATTGCCGCCTCTGCAGCGCTGATCTGATGTAGTTTTTTGCCAAAATAAATCTGCGCAGCGGAGGCGAAGCCATACGCTCGCTGTCCCAGATAAATTTGATTCATGTATAGCTCTAGAATCTGGTTTTTCGTCAGTGTCTTCTCTATTTTCCAGGCAAGCAGCACTTCATAAAGCTTGCGCTTGATGGTCTGTTCACTGGATAAAAAGAAATTGCGCGCGACCTGCTGCGTAATGGTTGAGGCACCCTGACGGCTGCCGCTAAACGTGTTGTTAATCATCGCACGCAAAATCCCCCAGTAGTCGACCCCGCCGTGCTCGTAAAAACGATCATCCTCAATCGCCAGCACCGCTTGTTTCATCACAGGGGGAATATCTTTATAACGTACCAGGCTGCGTCTTTCCTCACCGAATTCTCCGATGAGTACGTTATCTGCAGAAAACACGCGCAGTGGCATTTTCGGTTGATAAGTAGCCAGCGCATCGATGTCCGGCAAGCTGGGGTAAGCCATCATCAGGATGAAGCCCGCCAATAGCACGCCGATCAAAAAAAGGCCTCCTAACGTGATCAACAGACTCAGCGCCATTTTGAGTGGTGCCGGCAGGATGTAAGGGCGCTCGCCCTTGGGCGCATCCCTGTTCGGAGTGGATGAATTCATTCGTGGAGAGGAGAGGGAGGCATGAATGCCTTGAACGCGCCAATTATAGCGTTCGGCCTGCCGCGTTGAGCTTGCTCAGCCGAGAGCTTGCTGTGTTGAGTGCCCATGATGTGCTGATTTGCGTGGGTATTTGGCAACGTCAAGCCGAAGCGGCTTTACATTCTGAAAAGGCACTTATTAGCATCCGCGTCAAATTTTAAAAATGGTAACACCACCTGGGCGGAGCGTTCATGAATGTTTTCTGTGAGGTCATGGTTTCGTCGCCATCACACACCGGTATTGGGCATCGACGTCAGCCCGGCAGGCATACGCATCATGGAACTCGTTCGTGAGGGAAAAAATTTTCGGGTAGCACACTGCGCCCAAGAGTCTGTGCCAGCGGGTACTTTTCGTGACGGAAGCTTTTCGCAGATGGAGCTTCTCACAGAATCATTGCGCCGTACGCTCAAGCGCAGTGGACCGCGCTTGAGAACGGCGGCTATGGCGTTGCCCTCTGGTACGGTCATAAAAAAAAAGCTGACCCTCCCTGCCAGTATGTATGACGAGGAACTGGAAATGCAGGTCGAGGCTGAGGCGAGTCAGACGCTGCCATTCTCGCTGGACGACATCAGCCTTGATTTCGCCACGGTAGGTCCCTCGGCGACCCATGAGGGTTACGTAGACGTGATGTTGGTGGCTGCGCGCAAGGAGCGGATTGATGAAAGATTCACGCTGGCCGAAACCATGGGATTGCGCCCACTGGTGATCGATATCGAATCTCAGGTAATGACAGCGTCGCTGGGGCTGCTCGATTCGGACCGCGATACGCATCACAACCAACCAGTCGCGTTGCTGCAGTTATGCACTGATGGGAGTCATTGCTACGTCATGCTCAATGGCCTAGTGATTTTTGAGCGTGAAATGGGCCTATCCTTACCTAGATTCGATCAGGAAAAATCGCGTGCTGCGATGGAGTCGATCAGAGAAGCGATTTGCCAAGAACTCACACGGGCTTTGCAGCTTTTCTCGACATCGACACGGCATTCCCGTGTTGCACACCTCTATGTTGCCGGCAGTATTCAGGCACTCGGCGCTGATCTTGCCACATTCGTCGAGCACCAAGTGGGCATACCCTGCTCACTACCCGATCCGTTTGCGTGCATGCATGCGCCGTCAATGGATGTTCAGCTGCGTGAGGATGCGCCCGCTTTTTTGGTTGCCTGTAGTCTTGCACTGCGGAGCTTTTCAACATGATTTCCTTCAATTTGCTGCCATGGCGGGAAGCGCAGCGCCGTGAGCGAGAGCGCTTTTTCAATAGCCTGCTGATTCTGTCGGCATTGTGCGGGCTGATGGTGGTCTTGATCGTCAGCGCGGTGAATGCCGCACAACTGTCAACGCAGCACAGTCGCAGTACCTTACTTCAGTCCAAAAACAGGCTTCTCGATAACCGATTACGAGAAATCAAAGGACTGCGCCAGGATATCGATGCCCTCAGGGCCAGGCAGCATGCGGTTGAAAGTCTGCAATCCGGTCGAGCCCGGCCAGTCCATTTACTTGATGAGCTCGCCACGCGCGTACCCTCCGGTGTCGCGCTCAAGTCAATCAAACAGACAGACCATCTTGTCCTGACGGGGCTTGCGCAGTCGAATGCACGTGTTTCTGAATTACTACACAATCTGTCGCAATCATCTCCCTGGCTTGGAAAAGCCGAGCTCGTCGAGATCAAGGCCACCAGCCTTGGCTAGGGAAAAGAAGCGAGGAAAATTTATGAATTCAATGTGGCTATTGCTGCGCCACCCGGGGGCAGTCACCCATGATATCCATGCAACGTCGCACGCCTCTCGACTGGCAGCTTGTTGCGAGTCAGTTTCACGGCTTGCAAGGTCGGCATCCGAGTACGTGGCCTACCGCTCCCCGGCTGTTATGCGCGCTTGGAGTTTCGCTGATGGTCATCATGTCAGGGGGGTGGCTGGTGTGGACCGCACAATGGGAGGCGCTGGCCTCGGGTCAGGTCAGATTGCATGATTTTTATGCAGAGTTACCGATCGAAATCAAACTCACGGGTAATTATCATGCGCTGGCGAGTTTTACGAGTGATATCGCCAATTTGCAGCGCACCGTCACGATCGACAGCAAAGCGATTACCCAGTTGCGCGAAGGACTGCAGAGTTTTGAGGGTGTGATTCATACTTTTCGTTACCTCGACAAGGCTGAAATGGCATCCCAAAGAAAGACAGCCGAAGATAGCAAGAGGCGGGAAAATAAATGAAATACCCGCAAGGTCCTTGCCATTCTTCACGCTCTAGCGCAGTAATCATTTTGATAAAAACACTGGTTCCGATCAGCTTCCTTCTAAATGGCTGCGGCGAAGTACCTGAAAATGATTTGCGGGCTTGGATGAGCGAGGTCCGGCAGCAGTCGCACCCGGTACCAGTTGACTTGCCGCCGCGCCCGGGACTCGAGGAGTTTCACTATCAAGCGTCTGGCCGCATGGACCCATTTGATGCTAACAAAATTTCCGCATCCCTCACTGCCGAGCTCAACGCAACCGGATTGCAACCGGATACGCGCCGTGCGCGAGAGCCGCTGGAGTCCTTTCCGCTGGATAACCTGAGGCTGGTGGGGAATATGCGCCGTCAGGGACAGGTGGTTGTGCTGGTTGAAGCGGACAAAGTCATTCATCAGGTGCATCTGGGTAGTCACCTCGGACCTGATATGGGCAAAGTGATAGGGATTAGCGAAGGCGCCATCGAAATCGAAGAAATGGTGCAGGATGCTGGCAATACCTGGGCCAAGCGACGCGCGCGACTAGTATTGCAGGAGAAACGTTGATGAATGCAGTGACGTTAAAAGCAAGGCGCTGGTTCACGGGCTGCGTAATGATCATGATCACGAACGCAAGGGCGGAGCTCAATGCGATCACGGGTATCGAGGTCAGTCATTCCGGATCGGTGTTGTCTTTGCGTATTCCCATGCGCCAGGCACCTGCTGTAATGCCGGGTAGCTTTTCTACCGCCAACCCGCCAAGAATCGTGCTTGATTTTTCGGACACGTTGAATGCCACCGGGCATTCCCGGCGAGTATTCGATGCCGGTGAGCTGCGTTACGCCGATCTTGTGCAAGCCGCAGGACGTACGCGTATTGTGCTCAATCTCAAGCGTCCACAGCAGTTCAGCATGCGCTTGACGGGACAGACGCTGACGGTGACCCTGGCTGACGATAAAGTGGGTTCAGACCGAAGCGCACGTGCCGCAAGCCTAGTGACAGAAAAGAACGCGATTGTGGATATGGATTTTCGACGGGGTGATGGCGATGCCAGGCGTATCATCATTGATTTGGCAAGAACGCAATCATCTATTGATGTGCGCCGTCAGGGTCAGTCACTGATCGTCGATTTCATGAAAACCAGTTTGCCCGAAGTACTTCGGCGTAAACTCGATGTGGCCGATTTCGGTACTCCGGTACGATTCATCACCACACGCGCAGACGGTGACACGGTGCGCATGCTGATTGAGCCGCGTGGCCAGTGGGAGCATCTGGCTTGGCAGACTGATCGACGACTGGTGCTCGAAGTACGATCTGTCAATCCGGATGATGGCAAAACGGCGGCAAGTAATCGTGGCTATCGTGGTGACAAGCTGTCGATGAGTTTTCAAAATATCGAAGTGCGCGCATTGCTACAGGTGATTGCAGATTTCACCGGACTCAATGTGGTCGCTAGCGATAGCGTGAGCGGCAATCTCACGCTCAGGTTAAAGGATGTCCCTTGGGATTAGGCACTCGATATTGTGATGCAGGCGCGGGGCCTGAATATGCGGCGTAACGGTAATGTGCTCTGGATCGCACCCAAGGATGAATTGCTGACCAAGGAAAGGCTGGAGCTGGAGCAGCGCGCGCAGATATCTGAGCTGGAGCCATTGATCACCGAGACCTTCCAGTTGAATTATCAAAAGGCTGATGCTTTTCGTCAGGTCTTCGGTCTGGATGGTCAGGTAGGGCGTGGCAGTATTTTGTCATGTCGTGGCAGCGCATCTGCCGAGCCGCGCACCAACAAACTGTTCGTGACCGATACACCCAGCCGTCTGGAAGAAGTACGCAAACTGATACAGCTGACCGACATACCCACACGTCAGGTCATGATCGAAGCCCGTATCGCCGAGGCAGATGATACGTTCAGCAAAAGTCTGGGTGTAAAGCTCGGCTTTGCCGATCTTCGTGGTGCACGTGGTGCAGCGCCTGGCATCAATTTGCCTGGATCCAGTCGGCTTGCGGTCAGCGGAAATTATCTGGGTGTGGGCGAGCAGACCGCACAGACTACCGTGACTCAGCAATCTTTCGTGCCGAACACGCAGTTTGTTAATTTACCCGCAGCGTCAATCAATGGCGCAGCACCAGCGAGTATGGGAATCAGCCTTTTCTCTGCCAATGCAAATCGCTTCCTGAACCTTGAGCTGTCCGCACTGGAAGCCGACGGTAAAGGAAAAATCATCTCCAGTCCACGCGTGGTCACCGCCGATCAGCAGCCGGCGCTGATCGAGCAGGGCGAAGAAATTCCATTTCAACAGACGACCAGTAGCGGCGCGACTTCGGTTCAATTCAAAAAAGCCAATCTCAAACTGGAGGTCACCCCTCAGATTACGCCCGATGGCAATGTGATTCTGGTCGTCGATGTCGCCAAAGATTCCCGAGGTGTTGCCGTGGGCTCCAGCTTCGCCATCAATACCAAGCACGTTAAAACCAATGTGCAGGTGGAGATTGGCGGTACGGTCGTCCTGGGCGGAATTTTTACCCAGACCGAAATTGACAGCGAGCTCAAGGTGCCAGTGCTGGGAGACATTCCGGTCTTAGGTCGCCTGTTCCGCAGCACGCGTCGTACACGGGACCAGGCCGAGCTGCTAATCTTCATCACTCCCCGCATCGTCACGGATTCACCTGTCGTGCGCTGAACCGGATGGGCTCAGCTCGGCCCAGATCGGGTCCGTCCTGAGTTGTCGAATGCGATAAACTGTCGTCTTTCCGGGCAATGAACCCGATTGGTGGCGATGATGCAGAATTCGACAAACAACATTTTCCTGGTTGGGCTGATGGGTTCGGGCAAGACCACGATAGGACGCTCGCTGGCAAAAAAACTCAATTTGCGTTTTCTCGACGCCGATCAGCAAATCGAAACACGAACAGGCGCGTCCATTCCACTCATTTTTGAAATCGAGGGCGAAGCCAGTTTTCGCCAGCGAGAGGCTGATGTCATACGTGACCTCACTGCACAGCAAGGCATCGTATTGGCCACGGGTGGGGGCGCAGTATTGAATGAAACCAGCCGGCAGCTTCTGCGCGAGCGTGGGACGGTGATTTATCTGCGCGCATCCGTGGCCAGTATTCTTCAGCGCACCAGCCATGACAAAAATCGCCCACTGCTACAAACTGCCGATCCGCGAGCAAAGATAGAAACACTTTCGCGTGAGCGTGCGCCGCTTTATCAGGAAGTCGCGCACATTATTATTGAAACCGGAAGGCTGAATGTCCATTCCGTTGTTCAAAATATTCTGACGCAACTACAGCGCAACACCAAGATCCCGCCGGTTGAAAGTGAAACATTCACTAACGCCGACATCCGCGAAGCCGAGTCTGATTCACTGCCATGATATCAACCCCCTCTGTTTTTACAGATCTCACCGTATCTCTGATAGAGCGTAGCTACCCGATCATCATCGGCCGCCATTTGCTGGGCCATGCAGATTTTGCACATCTCATTCCCGGCAAACGAGTTGCTATCGTTACCAATACCATCGTAGCGCCTTTGTATCTTCAGCGCTTGACCGACATGCTTGAGGCCGCTGGAAAGCATTGTCTCGCTATCGTGCTGCCCGACGGAGAAGAAGAAAAAAATGTCGATAATCTGATGCGTATTTTTGATTCGCTGCTTGAGAATAAATGCGATCGAAAGACCACGCTGGCGGCATTAGGTGGTGGGGTGATTGGCGATATGACGGGTTTTGCCGCTGCAACCTATATGCGTGGTGTGCCATTCGTGCAAATCCCCACAACCCTGCTGGCGCAAGTGGATTCTTCAGTCGGTGGCAAGACCGCGATCAATCATCCGCTGGGTAAGAACATGATTGGTGCGTTTTACCAGCCACAATCGGTGCTGGTTGATACTGCCACCCTGTCTACGCTGCCGCAACGCGAACTTTCTGCAGGACTCGCCGAGGTCATCAAGCATGGTGCCATTATCGACGCTGAATTTTTCAGCTGGCTGGAAGTACACATGAATGAACTCATAGCACGTGATGATGCGGCGCTGGCGCATGGGATTCAGCGTTCCTGCAAAATCAAGGCGGATGTCGTGCGACAGGATGAGCGCGAATCAGGTCTGCGCGCCATTCTGAATTTTGGCCATACCTTCGGACATGCCATTGAAGCGGGTATGGGGTACGGTTCGTGGCTGCATGGCGAGGCCGTAGGTTGTGGCATGGTGATGGCAGCGGATTTGTCGCATCGACTGGGGTATCTGTCAGCGCGAGATAACTCGCGCATTACCGCACTAGTGAAGGCGGCTGGTCTCCCTGTGGTGGCGCCCGATCTGGGTACCGATCGCTGGCTGGAGCTGATGGAGGTCGACAAGAAAAACGAGGGAGGCGAAATTAAATTCATTCTGCTCAAGCCCCTGGGTCAGGCCGTCATCACGGGCGTACCCAAGGATATGCTATGGGCGACGCTCGCGGCTTGCGTCGGCCAGATTTCATGATGACTGATTTCGAATTGCATCTTGCGCCGTACGCTGCTCGTTCAACGACTTCACGTGGACGTCATTTCGCGGAAGGCGCTTCTGATACTCGCAGTGAATTTCAGCGTGACCGCGACCGCATCATTCATTGCGCCGCTTTTCGTCGCCTTGAGTACAAGACGCAGGTGTTCGTTAATCACGAGGGTGATTTGTTTCGCACACGGCTCACGCACAGCATCGAGGTCGCGCAAATTGCTCGCTCGCTCGCTCGCAATCTACAACTCAACGAAGATCTCGTCGAGGCGATCTCGCTGGCCCATGATTTGGGACATACGCCCTTTGGTCACGCTGGGCAAGATGCGCTCAACGTGTGCATGAAAGCCTATGGCGGCTTCGAGCACAACCTCCAAAGTCTGCGAGTGATCGACAAGCTGGAGCAGCGTTATGGCGCGTTTGATGGCCTGAATCTGATGTTTGAAACTCGCGAGGGTGTGCTCAAGCACTGCTCACTGCTGAATGCGGAGCAGTTAGGGGAGGTTGGCCGCCGCTTCATCGAGCGCAAGCAACCCAGCCTCGAGGCACAGTTGGCCAATCTGGCGGATGAGATTGCGTATAACAACCATGATATTGATGACGGTCTTCGTTCGGGCTTGCTGACTACGGCGCAGCTGGATGAAGTTACCCTCTATGCGCGTCACTGGTCGCTGGTACAGAAAGAGTTTCCTGGCATTCAGGGGCGACGTGCCATTAATGAAACGGTCCGTCGCATGATTAATTCCCTGGTTGTTGATCTGATCGATACCTCGCGTGCTCAGATACGTGATACGAGTGTGAAGTCGATTGATGATGTACGCAATTCGCCAGCGCTGATTTCGTTTTCCGACACCATGAAACAGGAAGCGCAAGAGCTTAAACGCTTCCTGAGGGCGAATCTTTATCAGCACTATGTGGTCAATCGCATGACCAGCAAGGCACGGCGTATCGTCACTGACTTGTTTAACATTTTTCTCGAAGGCCCACAATTGATGCCGCCTGATTATCAAATAAACGGCGGGAATATAGACGAGCAGGCGCGCGAGGTGGCGGACTACATCGCGGGTATGACAGATCGTTATGCGATGCGCGAGTATCGACGCTTGTTTGTCGTCGACGAAATCTGATCAGGTAATCACCTGAACCACCAGATTCAGCATCACTCTAGTTTAGCGCGCGTAGTGGATGCGCATACGCTGGCCATGCACTTTCAAAGAAGTGCGCTACCATTTCTGGTGTAACCACGGCTAGCGTTGCCGGATTCCAATTCGGCGCGTGGTCCTTGTCTATCGCCAGAGCACGCACACCCTCGATGACCTCGCCATGCTCGAAACAGCGTCTGACCATCGTTCGCTCCATGCGCAAACACTCGCCAATCGTCATCGTGGCGGCGCGGCGCAGCTGAGACAGGGTGACGCTCATCATCAGCGGCGAGCGCTTGCGCATAATCTCCAGAGTCTTGCCCGCAAATTTGCTGGCGTCTGCCGAGAGCGATGTCATGAGCTCGTTCATGGAGTCGCTCGAAAAATGTTGGTCAATTGACGCTCGCATTCCTGCAAGACGACTGTTCGTGGGATCTGCTTGAGAAGCGAAAGGCATTGCGAAGTGGGTGATCGCATCGCGCAGACGGTCTGCTGAAGACGACATAATGACTGCCTGCAGGGCAGGCAGTTCAGCAGCGGGTACAAACACATCGGCCAGCCCCGCATACAGTGCGTCACTGGCGCCGATCATCTCGCCTGTAACCCCGAGATAAGTCCCGAGCTGTCCGTTTGCGCGCGATAAAAAGTATCCACCGCCCACGTCCGGGAAAAGTCCAATGCCGACTTCAGGCATGGCCATTTTTGTGCGTTCAGTCACGATACGGATGCGAGCCGCCGGACCTGCCTGAGCAATACCCATGCCGCCCCCCATCACGACACCATCCATCAGCGCAATATACGGTTTGGGATATTGATGAATCAAATGGTTGAGCGCATATTCTTCGGTGAAAAAATCTTCGATCAGTGCCGCGCCTTCAGTCGCCGTCGCTTTACCCTTCTGATGGAAAAAACGGATATCACCGCCTGCACAATAGACTTTTTCACTGCTGCTGCGAACCATCACGTAATGAATCCCCGACTGATCGCGCCAGTCCAGCAGCGTGCTGGTCATGGTGCGCACCATATCGAGTGTAAGTGAATTCAGGGCGCTGGGGCGGTTCAGCGTGATGATGCCGGTGTGACCGCTAATGTCGGCCAATACGAGGTCGCTCATGAGGTGTGCTCAGGCAGGTGGTGACTTGGAAGGCATGAGTTTATCGGGTATGCTTCACGCTGCGCTTTGGAGGCGAGAAAGCCAGTCTTTTGCGCAGGGATAGTCCGCTTCGGCGTGGCGATGGCGATGGCGATGCGCCAAAACTGAGGCGAAAAAAAGGGGCGCGATTGCGCCCCGGGCCAGATAGTGGCGTCAATCAGGCTGCTTCTATCTCCGGGCCTGAGTAACGCTTGACACCTTCGTGCTGGTGGTTCTGAATCTTGTCCTTGTGTTTCAAGACCTGTCGGTCCAGCTTGTCCATGAGCAGATCGATAGCTGCGTACATATCCTGGGCTTCGCTCTCGACGTGCAAATCCTTACCCCGTAAATGCAGGTTGATTTCTGCCCGCTGGCGTTTTTCTTTTTCGGTCAGGGAGTCGACGGAGAGCGTGACGGTAATATCGATGACGTTGTCAAAATGGCGCTTGATACGCTCGAGCTTGCTTTCCACATAAGCCCGCAAGGCAGGGGTGAGTTCCAGATGATGCCCACTGATTTTCAGATTCATACAGAGTGCTCCTTGGTATGGCGTTGCTGCCGTTTCTTCAGTGAATGACCGAAGACGCATTCGAAGGACTTACAGCAACGGTTAAAAACTCGGGAAGCTAAAGGGACTTTCGCAGGTTGACAGGAGGAATTTTCAAGGCTTCGCGGTACTTTGCGACCGTACGTCTCGCGACAACCATTCCCTGTTCAGCCAGCATATCCATAATTTTGCTATCGGAAAACGGGTTCTTGGGTTCCTCAGCTCCTATCAGTTGTTTTATCAAAGCACGTATAGCGGTCGACGATGCCTCACCGCCGGCTTCCGTGGCCACGTGGCTGCCAAAGAAGTATTTCAATTCAAACATGCCATGAGGCGTCAGCATGTATTTTTGCGTGGTAACACGAGAAATCGTGCTCTCATGAAGACCTAGTGTATCAGCAATTTCCCGCAGTACAAGTGGCTTCATCGCGACTTCGCCATGCGAGAAGAAATTACGTTGTCGCTCTACTATCGCCTGTGCTACCCGCAGGATCGTGTCAAAGCGCTGGCGCATATTTTTGATCAGCCATTTGGCTTCCTGAAGCTGCGAAGTGAGTGATCCCTCGCCTTTATTTTGCTTGAGGATATTGGCATACATAGCATTGACCCGCAGCTTAGGCATGACGTCCCTGTTCAGTGTTACCTGCCAGCCGTTCTTTGCCCGTTTGACAATCACATCCGGCACCACATAATCCGACGCGTCACCCGCATATGGCGCGCCTGGGTGAGGGTTGCACGCCTTGATCACCGCTTGCGCTTCGCGCAAGTCCTCATCATCACAATCCAAGGCCTTCTTAAGCTTGTTGAACTCGCGCTGAGCGAATAGTTCAAGATATTTTTCTACCAGAGTCAGCGCCATGCGCCGCGTGACGAAGGGAACTTTCTCCATACGCCGGATCTGCAAGGACAGGCATTCCGAGGCATTGCGCGCGCCAACCCCGGCCGGGTCGAAACTCTGCAGCAGCTTGAGCGCCACCTGCATTTCATCCATATCGATATCGAGCTCTTCGGGAAGGCGGCCGTGAATCTCTTCCAGAGGCTCTTCCAGATAGCCATTGTCATCCAGCACTTCGATCAGTAATTCCACCAGTGCGCGGTCTCGGCGATTGTCTACCGTGACCGAGAGCTGTTCCAGCAGATGCTCACGTAGCGTGGATTCATGTGCTTCGAGTTGCGGACGCGAATCATCGTCTTCAGGCGCCTTGGTAGACCGGGCCACATCATCAAAGCCCCATTCGGCTTCAGTGCCGCCGCTTTCCTCACTCTGCGCGGGCGTATCGAAAGTGCCTTCGGAAGCGGCGCTGGCATCCGCATTGGATTCAGCCTCGGTTGAAGGCGCGGTGGGTGCCTGGCTGATCGCACCATCGCCGAGCAGGCGGATCGAGTGGTCAAGTGGATCGTCGAGCCGTTCCAGTAAAGGATTATCAGTCAGCATTTGCTCCAGCTCCTGATGTAGTTCCAGCGTAGACAGCTGCAGCAATCGTATCGATTGTTGCAGCTGTGGCGTTAACGCCAGATGCTGTGAAACGCGGAGCTGTAGGGTCTGCTTCATCTAGGCTGGCCCTTACATTCGGAAATTTTCGCCAAGATACACGCGGCGAACCGACTCATTGGTAATGATGTCGGCCGGGCTGCCCGAAGCCAGTACCGAACCCTGATTGATGATGTAGGCG